>NZ_MDJR01000003.1 GCF_001730685.1 Caloranaerobacter ferrireducens
CTCTGGGCACCAAAGAAACTCCTATCGTACTATTTACGATAGGAGTTTTTTTATAATCCAACTGTGGATAATTTTAAATATAATTTTCGTAATGGATATAGGCAAAATCTTCCTTGATTTATTTAAATCGAAGATTTTGTTCCAATCCATTTTTTATTTCACTATATTTGTTAATATTTCACAAACAACATTTTGTAAGTTTTGTTTGATTATTTTATCTTCTATTTTTAGTAAAATATAGTTTTCTGGGATATTATAGTTAGTTTTATCTGTAGATGTAATATTGAAAGAGTAATCGTTTTTATTTAAATAATAACATTTTTTGTTATCTGTTAACATTCCGACATTAACAATGAAAGCTATATTTATATTTCCTTCATTTGTAATCCATTCAAGTTTGAAACCATCTTCATAGTATATATAGTTAGGTAGTGTGCATTTAGTTGTTATACCTGTAAGAGTAAAATTATTTCCTTTAATAGATATGTTATTTAAATCAAAACTAAAGTTAATATTATAATCATTAAAGTTAATAGTTAAGTTTAAATTACTTAAATTATCTATTGTTTCATATATCTTAAGTAACTTATGAAGATAGTAAATATCTTCATAGTTGTGCTTAAGAATTATTTTTTTAATTCTATCATCTTTTGTTTTTAAGTATTTAAAATACATTTTAACACTTTCTTTACCTGAAATTTTGTCTTCTCTATTAATTCCAAGATATTTTTCAACAGTTTTTAATCTGCAGTTGTTTAAACCTAGAACGTTTTTATATTTTCTTACTACTTTCAATAAATCGATACTTTTATTTATTTCAATTAAATATTCTAGTCCATATTGTTTAAGTTTACTATTAATGAAGGGTATATCAAATACATTGCCATTAAAGGTGAAAAATAAGTCAAATTGAATGATGAATTTTATAAATTCATTTAGAATTTCTTTTTCTTCTTCTAACGAATTAGCAAAAAATTGAGTAATTTTAATTTCATTATTTTTGAAATACATTATTCCTATTAAAATGATTTTATCTTTTTCACGATTGAACCCTGTTGTTTCAATATCTAAGAAACAGAAATTTTTATTGTATGTAATAGTTTTTAAATAATCAGGTATTTTTAATTGTTCTTGAAAAGAATTTGTGATAATTTCCATGTAAACCTCCTTAAGAATCAAAAATTAAACATATTTAAATAAAAAAGTAGAATAATGATATAACTACACTTTTATATTATAATATAGGTATAAGAAATTTTGGTATATGAATTTAAAAGGGGGATTTGGGCATGCCATTCGATGTTTATGATATTAATAATAGGCATATGGGGGTAATTACATCTTTATTTCCAAACAATACAGATATATTAATGGTTGGTATAACAAATTTGAAAATATCAGATATTGAGTTGGATTTAACTGGTCTAAAAAATTACATAGCAGAATTATATGGTTGTAAGAATATATTTGGGAAAATAAAAGAAGACAAGCTAGTTGAGACTTTACGAAATGTTTGGGAAAATAAATATAAAAGCTATGGGGAGTATAATGAAAAGTTACTTTTTAGGCTATTATTATTAGAACAGTTATGTGATATTGAAAGTTTTATTAAAATTGATAAAAGTAAAATTTATGGCTATTTATTATTAGACAGAAAAAATATTGAAATGAATGGCGAAAATATTATTATAAAAGAGAATATTGACTATATAGAAGCAAACGATGGACATAACGGAACTCCCATTTATGGTAAAGTAATTGATTATCCGATTATTACTGTTGAAAATATAGGGGTAGGAGAAGGCCTTTTATTACGAACTGATTTTTCACATTTTGGAGGTAGAAATCATATACACAAAACTAAATTCAAAATACTTTCAGGAAATGCAATTTTGCCTATAACCGTTCCTATAAGTTTGATGATAAAAAAAGATATGATAGTTCAAATTTATTTAGAAAAAAGAAATATAAAAAAAATTTTTTGTGATGGCGTATTTTATATGTATTATAATTTTTAAAATTAAGATAGAAATGAGGCTTTTGGCCTCATTTTTTCAAGTGGAGGTAGAATGATGAAAAATAAAGCTTATGAAAAAGAATTAATAAAAATTACTAAAGAGTACCTATATAAATACAAGAATGAAGGACTAGATAGTTACATAAATAATTTAAAGGGTATTCTTTATTATATAGGTAAAATAATTTTATCAATTGCATACTATAAATCAGAAAAAATAACAAAGAAAGATTTAAATAACATATTAAACAATAATTCTATAGAAAAACTCCCTGAAAAGTTTAAGGAATTTGAAATAACTTTTGGCGAGAAAGTGATGCTTACAAGCAAAGAGAAAGCTGAAATAGTATCTTTGTTAAATAAACTTGAGAACGAAGAATTGTGCGAATTTTCATTAGGCAAGCTTTATGAAGAACTTATAACGAGCAAAGAAAGAAAACAATTAGGACAGGTATATACACCAAAGAGTATTATAAAATATATGATTGAAGAAGGAATAAAAGAAGAATATATTATTGAAAATCCTTATTTTAAGGTGATAGATCCAGCTTGTGGCGGTGGTTATTTTTTAATTGAGGCTTATGAAAAGATTAAATTTATAATAAAAAATAATTATAAAGAAATAATTCGCAAAAATCCAGGAGTTAAAATGCATTTAGATAAGAGTGTACATGAATTTATATTAAAAAATAACATTTGGGGGACAGATATAGACGAATTTGCAGTATATATGACGACTATTTCGCTTTTATTAAAAGATACAACAGGTAATAGTTTTAGTTTGAATATATATAAGAGAGATATTTTATTAGATGAGGAAGAGAATTTATTTAAATTACTTTCAGATAAAAATTCTTTAAATGGTATTAAATTTGATTTAGTAATAGGTAATCCTCCCTATATAGGGCATAAAAAAATTAGTAAAATTTATAGGCAGAGATTAATACATTATTATTATGATGTGTTTTCTGATAAAGCAGATATTTCATTTTGTTTTATAAAAAAAGGATATGACTTATTAAAGGAAAATGGAAGACTAATTTTGATTACATCTAGGTATTTTATTGAATCTCCATCAGGAAAGTTTTTAAGGAAATTTATTAAGGATAGCTTTACTATAGAGTCATTAATTGACTTTAATGGATATAAAGTATTTAAAGGAATTGGAATAAGTCCACTAATAATAAAATGTATAAAAAGAAAGATGAATAATACGGAGTTTGATGTTTACAAGTTGAAGAAAAAGATAAATCCAAATGATGATTTTAATGTAGCAAACGAAAGTATTTATGAAAACTTTAAAGTAAAACTTATTGACTTAGATGATAAGGGGTGGATATTTATAAATCCTTTAGAAAAATTAGTTTTTCAGAAAATAGATTCTCAAGGAGACTATAAATTAGAGGATATTTGTGAAAGTTATCAAGGTATAATAACTGGTTGTGATGATGCATTTATTATAGATGCAGAAGAAGTTAATAAAGG
The DNA here is from genome assembly GCF_001730685.1 of Caloranaerobacter ferrireducens. Classification (NCBI taxonomy): domain Bacteria; kingdom Bacillati; phylum Bacillota; class Tissierellia; order Tissierellales; family Thermohalobacteraceae; genus Caloranaerobacter; species Caloranaerobacter ferrireducens. The sequence goes on from NZ_MDJR01000003.1 coordinate 3,503, forward strand.
TAATTTAGAGCATGATATTTTGAAGCCGTGGATAAAGAACAGTTATATACAGAAATACACAAGAACTGCAGTAAATAAATATATATTATATACGGATTCAATCAAGAATATAGACGATTATCCTAATACATTAAAGCATATATTGCCATATAAAGAGAGGCTAGAAAAACGCAGAGAATGTATAAAAGGTATTAGAAAATGGTATGAGCTTCAATGGGGTAGGAATTTAGAAGTTTTTAAGTCACCTAAGATAATTTTTCCATTCAAATCTGAATCAAGCAGGTTCATGATAGATTATGATAATTTATTTTGTAGTGCTGATGTCTATATTATAAAAATAAAAGATATATTCTTAAATGAAGTTACAATGGAGTATTTGACAGCTTTTTTAAACTCATCAATTTTTGAATTCTATTTTAAGACGGTTGCAAAAAAAGTAGGAGATAATATATATGATTTTTATCCTAATAAACTGATGAAATTAAAGATAAAGATAGAAGATAATGTTAGTTTTATTTCTGAAAAAGTTAAGAAAATAATAAGTTACTATAATGATATTAATCAATTAATAAAAAACAAATCAAATGCTGAAAGAGTTGAGGAGTTACAAACTAAAATATTTAAAGAGAAAGAGATAATTGATGAATACTTTTTTACACTATACAAATTGAAACCTGATGAAATTGAAATAATTAAGAATAAAATTTAATTTAACATTTAAAACAATTTTCTCATGTAACCCAATAGGGGGCGTATAAAATGTGTATTTTGAAATTAACCGAGTATAAAGCTGAAATAGCTGAAAAAATATGCATTGATAGATTTGAGAATGATCTAATGCTTGTATTAAATAATTTTAGTGAACATGATATCAAATTAACTATTCAATTGATTAAAAACAGCATAATAAAATTAGAAGAAAAAGGAGTTATTTTTGATTCAAGATTAATCAATCTTTACTGTACAATGAATTTAGGATTAGCTTGGAGCATGTATAGAAAAGGCAAAATAATCCAAAAAGAAGAGTCAGTAATAGGTAGAATTTTTGAAATTGATGATGTGGAACTAAAAGAAAAGTTGATATTTTATTTAACCGATCAAAAAAATTATAAATTGTTAATAGATGATATTTCATATAGATATTTTACTTTATATTTAAGTAGGCATATCGAGGATATAATGAGCAGAATGGAAGTAGGAGTTCATCCTAGTATATTGAATGAAGAGGACCTTAAAAACGTATTTCTTAATTTTCTTAAGAAATTTGGTGTAGATTTGTTAATTATGGGTATAATTGATGAGTATCAAAGATATAATGGTTAATTATATGTTATAATAAATATGAGAAAAGATATGGGAATAAAGTAGATATAGGTTGGCTGCGTAAAGGGGGGTTACTATGAAGAAAATCAAAGCAACTTTATTTATACTGGTCATAATTTTATTTTTTGTAAATTATAGTATTGTAATGGCTGGGACTTTTTATTTAGATATTTTTGGTCACTGGGCAGAATATACGATATTATGGGCTACTAATGAAGCCAACCTTTTTAATGGTTATCCTGATGGTACTTTTAGACCAGATGACAGTATTACTAGAGCTGAATATATTACAATACTATATAGAGCAGCGATGGAAAAGAAAATACTTAGTAATAATATTATAGGTGAAGAGAAAAATGATTATGAAGTAGCAAATGAAAGTACTGATAATACAGATATTAACAATGAAGTTGATGAAAGTAAATTTGTTGTAGCAGACGATAATGTTGATAGCACCAATAATATGCCTAAAGAAAATAATGAATATACTTTGCAGTATGATGACTTGGACAGTAATTTCTGGGCTTATAAAGAAATTTTATCAGTAGCAGAGTTTATTGATAAATATAGTGTTAATATGAAATTTAAAGATATTTTTCCTGGAAATAAGTTTGAGCCTGATAAATATATCACTAGGGAAGAAGCTGCAATTTTATCAAGTTTTTTTACTACACTATCAATAGATGAAAATACTAAGGAATTTATGGATATTGATCAAAACTATAAATACTTTGATATAATCAAAAATTTAGTAAATAATGGAATAATCGAAGGCTATGAGGACAGTACTTTTAGACCTTATAGGAACATAACAAGGGCTGAGTCGGCAACTTTAATAAAAAGAATATATTATGATATGGATTATTTAAGTGGAAAATATCTGAATGATATAGAACTTATTGATTATACTTTGGAAGATAACTTTAGTTTATTTGGAGATTACTACAATAGAGAATTAGATGACCAAGATATATTGTATAAGAAAGCTGTTTCAACATTAGAATATATTAATTTGATGGGTTATATCCCTTTTGAAGAACAGCATTTGTATCTTAAAGATCCAATTAAGGCGCTTAGAGATCTTAAAGAAGCTGGTTACTATAATATTGTAGGAGTTAATTACTATTTAATAAAATTTGATACTATAAGCGAAGAGGAGAAAGAAATGTTACTTCTTGAGCTTTTAGATAACTATCAATTAAGAGATGATATTGGCGATATTGAATCTTTATTAATTTTTAAAGAATGCTTGAATTATAATATTGAAATGGATAAATTAATAAGAGGCTTAGATAAGTGGTATGCTATTGCAGAAGAAAATATAACTAAATTAAATATACAATTTATAAAATCAAAAATATATGCCAATAACAATGATTATGAAAAAGCAATAGAAATATACGAACAAGATTTACCAACTGATGATATAGAGATTTTAAAATGTTTTATAATGAACAAAGCTTATTTACAATATAAAATAAATGAATTTGAAAATGCAGAATTTATTTTAAGAGACGGTTGGGAAGTTGTAAAGACAAATAGGCACTATCTTTCATATAAGAGTATGTATGATAAGGAGTTTATTGGAGCAATTAAAAAAATTCTTATGGTTCAGTCTGAATACTATTCTAAAATAATTCAGCAATAGAGATATACAAATATTTGAAAGGAAGATTCTATGTTTAGAGTACTTACTAAAGCAATTATCAGAAAAGGAGAAGAAGTTCTATTATTGAAACGAAAAGATGGTTCATTCGGGAGCGGATTATGGGATATTCCTGGAGGTAAATTAGAATTTGGAGAGTTTCCTAGAGAAAGTTTAGAAAGGGAAATCTTTGAGGAAACTTCGTTAAAGGTTAAAGTTATAAGACCATTAAGTATTAGTTCAGGTATTAATGAAACAAGGACTAAACAGTATATTACTATAGTGTTTTTATGTGATTATCAAGGTGGAGATATTAAATTAAATGATGAACATAGTGAATATGAATGGGTTAGTATAAATGAAATAAATGATTTTGAAAAGATTTATTATGTAGATGAAGCAATTAATGAGCTTTCATCTGACTAATGTGGCCTTTGGCCACTTTTTCTTTTTTGCAAAACTAAATAGCGAATGACTAAAACCAAAATAAACTGTTCCCTGTTAGATATACCCTGTTCTCTAACAAATCTTATTTGACATTACAGAAACTTTGAAATATTATAAAATTACAGAAAATTCTACAAGAGGTGATTTTTATGTTTGAAGATGTTAGCCAGGTAATTAGTTTTTGCGAAAAAGAAGGGATAAAAATAATTGATTTTAAAGTAGTAGATCTAGCAGGAAGATGGCATCATTTGTCGATACCAGTAGAAAGATTTGATGAAAAGATACTAGAAGATGGCATAGGTTTTGATGGGTCAAGCTATGGTTTTTTAAGTGTTGAAAAATCAGATATGATTTTTAAACCTGATATTAGTACAGCCTTTGTAGATCCATTTTGTGAAGTACCAACATTAAGTATGATTGCTGATATATATCAAATTACAGATAAAAGTGAGAGATTTCAATCAGACCCTAGATATATTGCCGAGAAGGCGGAAAAATACTTAAAAGAAACTGGGATTGCAGATGAAAATGTTATTGGTCCTGAATTTGAATTTTATGTATTTGATCATATATCATTTATTAACAAAAGTAATCATCAAGAGATATATATAGATACTGAACAAGCATATTGGAATAATGGCAACAAAGATTATCAAAATCTAGGATATAAAGTAGAATTTCAAAAAGGTTATCATGTAGATTTACCAAAGGATGTTACTAATGATTTAAGGTCTAAAATTACTAGACAATTAGAAGATTTAGGTATACCTGTTAAGTATCATCATCATGAAGTTGGAGGATCAGGCCAGGTAGAAATAGAAACTCAATTTGGTAGACTAAAAGAAATGGCAGACAAAACTTTGATTTTAAAATATGTGGTTAAGAATTTAGCTATGCAAGAAGGTAAGACTGTTACTTTTATGCCAAAACCTTTGTATGGAGAAGCTGGTAGCGGAATGCATGTACATATGCAACTTTTTAAAGAAGGTAAACCAATTTTCTATGATGAGAAAGGATATTCCGGATTAAGTGATATAGCTCTATATTATATTGGCGGTATTTTAAGACATGCTCCAGCAATACTTGCATTTACAAATCCTAGTACAAATTCTTATAAAAGGTTAGTTCCTGGATATGAAGCACCTGTTAGTATATGTTTTGCTACTGCGAATAGAAGTTCAGTAATAAGGATACCAGGTTATGCTAAAAAACCAGAGAAAAAGAGATTTGAATTTAGACCTTCAGATGCAACAGCTAATCCATATTTGGCTTTTTCTGCGCTTTTATTAGCAGGTATTGATGGAGTAATAAATAAAATAGACCCAGTAAAGGAAGGTTATGGACCTTATGATGTAAATATTTTTGATTTATCCGAGGAAGAAAGAAAGAAAATTAAGAGCTTACCAAAATCATTAGATGAAGCAGCTGACGCATTAGAAAAAGACCATGAGTTTTTACTTGCAGGTGGTGTTTTTACTAAAGAGCTTATAAATGATCATATAAAAAGAATTAGAGAAGAAGCAAGGAAAATAAATATTATTCCTCATCCTATGGAATATAGATTGTATTATGATTTATAAGCAGCATTAGATATGCTGCTTTTTTTCTTGAAATAGATTAAATATATAGTTAAACTATAAACATAGCATAAACGAAAGGAGAAGAAATATGAAAGACATAAAAGTTGAATCTGTAGATTTTAATGATTTAATAGGTGGTCAAACAGAAAATTATTTACATAATTTATATATTAATTTCTTGAAAGATGCTGGTATTATAGCTTTTTATGATATAGTTAGAGATATAATATTGATTAATAGATATATAGATGAGAAACAGGAAATATTTAAGAATCTTGAAAAAGAAGGAGAAGATGTTTTAGACTATTTTAAGAAGATTAATGATAAAGCATTAAACATAGAAATAATATTAGGTCTAAGTGATATTGAAGATAACTTAGGAGAAGAGTATTTTAGAAATTTTAAAGATAAAGTTGTTGATTTAATCAAATGTTTAAATAGTTATGCTACTGAGATGTCATATTCCTTAGAAATAGCTAATGAATTATTAAATAAAAAATTGATAGAAGAGAGTAATGACTATGAGAATATGACAGTAAATTTTGAAAAATTTTATAATGATATATTTAAATTCTTAGTAGCAGATAAAAACACATTACAGGAGAAAATTTCTGAAATTATACGATTAGTGCCTTTTAGAATATCTAAGCATAAATTTTATGATATTGTAAGAACTGCATTATTAGATTATTTAAAGGATTTTAGTGAAAGCAGCGTCAATGATTATATAGAAGAACTAAAGAGTATATTTAATGGTTCATTAAACTTACAATATGGAAAAAGCTTTGATCATTACTTTGCAAAGGCACAAGGTTATAAAAAATTTGATTTTAAATTTGTTGATTTAAAGGAAGTGGAAGCATTAAAAGGCGAAATTTCAAAATTGCTTTTAGAAATATATGATTTGACGACGATGTTAAGTAGACTTGGGGTAATAATAAATAAATTTATAGTTATTGAAAAGACTAAAAAATATTTAATTAAAGATTTAGATAGAGAAAACATAAAAAAAATAATAAAACAGCTTAAAGAAGTAATGAGTGAAAAAAATTTAGAAAAAGGCCAAGAATTATTATTAATTTGTGAAGAAAAAATTGACTATATAATTGCTTCTTTAAATGAATCAGTTAAATTGATAGAAGAAGCTGATAAAAAATTGATGAATGAGGATTATGAAGATTACTTGAATAGTTTTTACTTTGAAATGATAGAAGTTTTTTCTTACTTAAAGGATTCAGGTTATGAGAAAGTTAAATCATTAAATGCAGATGATTTTAAAACTGTAACCAATGATTATCTGGAACAGGCAGTTGATAGTTTTATTCAATATATAGATCGAAACCTAAAAGATATGGCAAACATTTATAGAAAGGTTAGAATGAGAAGATTATTAAGTACCTTAAATGAACAGTTCAGTAGTATGGAAGAGTTTTTCGAATATCTGGAAAACTCACTTGAAATAAATACCTCTAAAAAAGATTTACAATTGGCTTTATATAATATTGCCGAATTAATGTTAAGTTATGAACAAAATACTAGCTTTAAAAAAGACTCCGATTAAGGAGTCTTTTTTTATAAGCCGTAAGAAATTATATACCTTATTAAATTGTTGATAATTTTAAATATAATTTCCGTAATGGATATAGGCAAAATCTTCCTTGATTTATTTAAATTGAAGATTTTGTTTAACTTATTTTATGTTTATTTATAAATCTATTTGACCATAATAATAGTTGGATAGGAGGTGTTTTATGTCTTGTAAAGTCGGTATACCACAGGCATTACTTTATTATGAATATTATCCTTTGTGGAAAGAGTTCTTTACTGAATTAGGAGCAGAAATAGTATTATCTTCAAGTACAAATAAATCTATATTAAATGCTGGAGTGTCTAGTTGTGTTGATGAAGCGTGTTTACCTGTAAAAGTATTTCATGGTCATGTAGAGGAACTTAAGAATAAAGTTGATTATTTGTTTATACCTAAGTTTATTAGCGTTTGTAAAAAAGAATATTTATGTCCTAAATTATTAGGATTACCCGAAATGGTAAAGAATTCGATTGATAATTTACCAACAATAATAGATGTTGAGATTAATTTATTAAAATCGAATTCTAATTTGCGTAAGTCAGTAATAGAAATTGGTAAGTATTTTACATCTAATAATAAAAAGATAGACTTAGCTTTTAATAAAGCTATTAATAGATTTAATGAATATAGAAAGTTGTTAGCTAATGGAGTAATACCTATTGAAGCAATTAAAGTTTACAATAAATATATTAATAGCATTACAACGTTAAAAAATAGCAAATATAAAATTCTTGTTTTAGGACATTCTTATAATTTATATGATGAATTTTTAAGTATGAAACTTATTGAAAAACTGCAGAAAGAGAATATGAGAGTGATAACTCCAGATACTGTAAGTATAGATAAGATAAATTATTATGCATCAAAATTACCTAAAAGAATGTTTTGGAGTTTTGGAAGAAAGATTGTAGGTGCTTCTTTTTATTTAATTGAGGAAAATGCAGTTGATGGGATAATTTATATTTCTTCATTTGGCTGTGGTTTAGATTCTGTTTTAATTGATTTAGTTTACAGAAAGGCAAAAAAATTTAAGGTTCCATTCACATTAGTAACTCTTGATGAACATTCAGGGGAGGCTGGAGTTAATACAAGACTAGAGGCATTTATAGATATGATTATATGGAGGGACAATAATGAAAATCACATTTCCACACATGGGTAATACTTACATCGCAGTTAAAGCAATGCTTGAAGATTTAGGACTAGAAGTAATTGTACCACCAAAATGCAGTAAGCGTACACTTGAATTAGGTACCAAATATTCGCCAGAATCAATTTGTCTACCTTTAAAAATCAATATAGGTAATTATATAGAGAGTATAGAGAGAGGAGCAGATACAATATTAATAACTGGTAGTTGTGGTCCCTGTAGATTTGGCTTTTATTCAGTAATTGAAAAAGAGATTTTAAAAGATTTGGGATATGATATAGATATTATAGTATTTGATCCTCCAGATGGTAATTATAAAGAATTGATGAATAGCATAACAAAAGCAGTAAATACAAAGAATCCGATTAAGATATTAAAAAGTTTTAATAGGGGAAGAATTATACTGAAAGAAGTAGATAAATTATTTGAATTTTCAAATAAAAAACGTGCATTTGCTGTGAATAGTTATGAAGTAGATAGGATTATGCAAAAGTTCAGCGAAGATGTTCTAAAAGTCAAAGGTATCACAGAGACTAAAAAACTGATAAAAAGAACTTTTAAAGAGCTCAAAAAAATAGAGGTTGATAATACAAAACGTCCATTAAAAGTTGGAATTGTAGGCGAAATATATACCGTTATTGAGCCATATGTTAATTTAGATATCGAGAGAAAACTTGGTCATATGGGAGTTTGGGTAGATAAGTTTTTAACTCCATCCAGATGGGTAGAGCATAATCTTACACTTGGTCATTTAGGGTTAAGTGAAGAAAGGAAAGCTTGGAAGGCAGCAAAGCCGTACATAAGCACTCTAGTTGGTGGGCATGGAAGAGAGACTGTTGGAAGTACAATTATGTATGCAGAAAAAGGTTATGATGGTGTTATACAACTTTTACCATTTACTTGTATGCCAGAAATAGTGGCTGAAACAATACTTAAGACTGTTGGAAAGGATTATGATATTCCAATATTAACTCTGATAGTAGATGAGTTAACTGGGGAAGCAGGTTATATTACAAGACTGGAAGCGTTTGTTGATCTATTAAAGAAAAGAAGGGAGGAAAAGAAATTTGAAAGAGTGTTATCTAGGAGTTGATGTAGGTTCGGTAAGTACGAATATTGTTATTATAGATGAAAATAATGATGTTATAGCAAAAAAATATATAAGGACCAAAGGAAAACCAATAAAAGCTATTCAGTTTGGTTTTAAAGAAATAAAAGAGGAAATTGGTGAAATAGAAATAAAGGGTGTAGGAACAACGGGTAGTGGAAGATATTTAGCAAGTATATTAATAGGTGCTGATATTGTCAAAAATGAAATTACAGCTCATGCTGTAGCAGCATTAAATTATGTACCTGACGTTAAAACAATATTGGAGATAGGAGGACAGGATTCTAAAATTATTATTTTGAGGGATGGCATAGTAACTGATTTTGCTATGAATACAGTATGTGCAGCTGGTACTGGTTCATTTTTAGATAGGCAGGCTGCTAGATTGGGAATAGACATAAAAGAATTTGGCGAATTAGCTTTGAAATCAAATAATCCTATTAGAATTGCTGGAAGATGTGCAGTATTTGCAGAATCAGATATGATTCATAAGCAGCAATTAGGACATAATCAAGAGGATATTATAAATGGATTATGTGAGGCTTTAGTAAGAAATTATCTAAGCAATGTAGGAAAAGGAAAGGAAATACTTGCTCCAGTTGTATTTCAAGGAGGAGTCGCAGCAAATGTAGGAATAAAAAGGGCTTTTGAAAAAGCTCTTGATATGGAAGTATATGTACCAAAGCATTATGATGTAATGGGAGCGATTGGGTCAGCAATATTGGCTAGGGAAGAAGTCAAGTCAAAAGAAGTATCAAAGTTTAAAGGATTTGAAGTTGCTGATATTGATTATAAAGTTAAAGGGTTTGAATGTAATGACTGTGCGAATATGTGTGAAGTTATTCAAATATTGGCTGAAGATAAAGTTATAGCTAGATGGGGAGACAAATGTGGAAAATGGACGAATCTATCAGATATTAATTTACAGAGATTAGCGTAACCTGAGTTAAAAAACTCAGGTTTTTTCTTTATAATCCATAGGAAATTATATACCTTATTAAATTGAGGATGATTTTAAATATAATTTCCGTAATGGATATAGGTAAAATCTACATTGTAGTTGATTTTAAATTAAAGATTTTGTTCTAAAACTTTTAGTTATGATATAATAAAAATCAGTAAATTATGAAACAGATGAAAGGGAGTTATTATGGAAAAAAGAGCTACAGGTCATATAGGAAATACTCTGTTTAATGGTTTAAAAAGTGGTTTACAAACAACATTTTTTCTTTCAAAAATCATTATAACTGTTTATTTTATTATAACATTTCTAAAATATACACCTTTTATAGATTGGATTTCTAATCTTTTTTCACCTTTCATGAATATTTTCGGATTGCCTGGAGAAGCAGCTATAGTATTAGTTCTTGGAAATGTGTTAAATTTATATGCAGCTTTAGGTGCTGTATCTACTTTAACATTAACAGCTAAACAATATACAATAATAGCTGTAATGCTTTCTTTTTCTCACAGTCTATTTATGGAAACTGCTGTAGCCAAAAAAATTGGAATTAGTGTTTTAGGTGTTGTTTTATTAAGATTGACTTTAGCTATATTATCTGGAATTATGTTAAACTTGGTAATTTAGGAGGGGATCAAACTGGATATAATTTTGATATTTAAAGAAGCAGTTAATGGTAGTATTAATTCAATATTAACTATTGCTAAGGTAATAATACCTTTAATGATACTTATGGAGATACTTAGAGATTTTAAATTTCTTGATAAGTTATCTGATTTATTGAAACCATTAGCAAGATTTTTAGGATTATCAAAAAATTCTATTTTCCCTCTGTTAATAGGTTTGATTTTTGGCTTAGCATATGGGGCAGGTGTAATAATTAAATCTGCGAAAGAAGGCGAGTTACAGAAAAAAGATTTATATTTGCTTATGATTTTTTTGGTTTCTTGCCATTCAGTTTTTGAAGATACACTGCTATTCGTAGCGATTGGTGCTAACGGATGGTTACTTTTAAGCTTTAGATTAATTACAGCTATAATTTTAACTATAGCTGTAGCTAAAGTTTTTGATAAGTTATTCAAAACTCAAGAAGACACGATGAAAAGTTGAAGGATTTAAAGTAATATTATAGAAAATATAAATATGGTATTTGTTTAGTGTTATTTGAATTTTAAAAAGTGGGGGATAGTATGAGTATTATAAAAATTGATGAAGTTATACCAGGAATGGTTTTAATTGAGGATGTTGAAGATTTAGATACTGGTAATATATTACTTAAAAGTGGAACTGTTTTAAATAAGAAAAATATACTGCATTTAAAAAATATGAATATTAGTTACATAAATGTTCTTGAAATAACAGGTGAAATAAAAGAAGTAAATAAAAATAAACAGAAATCATTTATTAATAAATATGATAATTTAGCAAATAAAACAAAAAAGATTTTAAAAGATATAAAGTTAGGAAAAAAAATTATAGTTTCAGAAATAAGTGATGAAGTAGATGATATTATAGATGAAATAACTAATAGTAACAATATATTAGGTAGATTGAGACAAATCGAGCAGAGTGATGATTATACTTTTCAACATTCTTTAAATGTTTGTATGTTGTCAATTATGTTAGGTAAATGGCTGGGGTATACAGAGATAGAATTAAAACAATTAGCGATTTCAGGTTTATTTCATGATATTGGTAAGTTGAAAATATCAAAAGATATAATTGAAAAACCTAGTAAATTAAGTGAAATGGAATTTAATATTGTAAAAAAACATACTATATTTGGATATAATATTCTTAGAGAGACTGTAGGGATTAGTCAAAGCACAGCTTTTGGAGCTTTGCAGCATCATGAAAGAGAAGACGGTAGTGGATATCCTTTAAGGCTTAAGTCAGATAAGATACATGAATTTGGTAAGATAATTGCGATTTGTGATATTTTTGACGCAATGACTTCCAAAAGGGTATATAAAGATAAAAAATCACCGTTTAGGGTAGCTGAACTTATTGCTGAAAATAGATTTGGCGTTTTAGATGCAAGAATTTCTACTGTTTTTTTGGATAATATTTCGAAGTTTTATATAGGTAATTTAGTTAAGTTAAGTAATGGCTTTATAGGTGAAATTGTATATGTAAACAAAAATATTCCTACTAGACCAGTTGTAAAAGTAGAAAATGATTTTATTGATTTAATGAAAGTGAATGATATAGAGATAATTGATATTATAGAATAGAGGCTTAAGTCCTCTTTTTTTTAGCAGAATTAAATAGGAGGAATTTACATGAGAAATAAGGAGTTCTTAAGAAAAAAGTTACATCAATTAGATAATAAAGGCTATAAATTATATAAGGAAATACAAGGTGAATATGATTTTAATGATTTTATACTTTACATAGATTATGTGCAAGGAGATCCATTTGCTTCGCCGAGTAGAATGAGAGTAAGAATTCCTATTGAAAAAGCTAAGATACCAAAGAAATATTTCGATACTAAATATAAAAAAATAGCTTTAGAGGATTTTTTAATAAGAAGCTTTCATAAAGAAATTAAAAGCAGTTCAAAAGGGATTAGAGGAACTGGAAAGAGTGGTCTTATATATATAGATGTAGGAGGACAAGAAATATTAGAAAGAACAGCAGCTAAAGTAAATGAAAATTACATAGAAATAAGGTTTTTTGTCGGACTTCCTGCAAGGGGAAGAAAAATACTTGGAAAAATTGCAATTGAAATGTTATTTAATGAGATACCTAAAATAGTTGAAAACTCTTTAATATATGATAATTTTAATAAAACTTTGATGGTTGATTATGTGAATCTTATAGAAGATCAAATATTTTTGAGAGAAGAAATGAGAAAAAGAGGATTGATAACTTTTGTAGCTAATGATTCAATCCTACCAAGAGAAAGTGGTATAAGTGATAGACCTATGAAGGGTAGAAAAGTTATACCTTTCAAGTCACCAGAATCTTTAGAAGTAGAGTTTAATTTACCTAATAGGGGTCATATTAAGGGAATGGGAATAAAACGTGGTGTAACATTAATTGTAGGAGGAGGTTATCATGGAAAATCTACACTATTAAAAGCTATTGAAAGAGGAGTATATAATCATATACCAGGTGATGGAAGAGAGTTTGTACTCACAATAGAAGATGCTGTTAAAATTAGAGCTGAAGATGGAAGAAATGTTGAGAATGTGGATATATCACCATTTATTAGCAATTTGCCCTTTGGCTTGACAACAGAAGATTTTACGACTGAAAACGCTAGCGGAAGTACTTCGCAGGCTGCTAATATAATGGAAGCATTAGAAATAGGAACTAGTTTGCTATTATTAGATGAAGATACTAGTGCAACTAATTTTATGATAAGAGATGGAAGAATGCAAAACTTAGTTGCAAAGGAAAAAGAACCTATAACTCCTTTTATTGACAGAGTCAGACAATTATACGAGGAGATGGATATTTCTACAATACTAGTAGTTGGAGGTTCAGGTGATTATTTTGATGTCGCAGATTATGTAATTATGATGGAAAATTATGAACCAAAAGATGTAACCGATAAAGCAAAAAAGATTAGTGAAGAGTATAAAAGTTCAAGAAAGATAGAAGTGAATGGTGACTTTGGAAAAATAAAAAATAGAACTCCAATTAAAAAAAGTTTAGAAATAAAGGGAAAAGAGAAAATCAAAGCAAAAGGTATAGACAAGATTATGTATGGTAAAACTTTAATAGATTTATCCTTTATTGAACAGCTTGTTGATTCAAGTCAGACTGAGGCAATAGCAAATATTATTAAGTTTATTAAAAATAAGTACATAAATGATAAAACTCCTTTAACAGATATTATTAAAAAATTATATAAAGATATTGAAGAAAAGGGTTTAGATGTTATTTCTCCTAATACAGGAAGCCCTGCTGGAAATTTGGCTATGCCTCGTCCTTATGAAGTTGCAGCTGCTATAAATAGACTTAGAGTAATAAAAATGAAATAGGGCAATTAAATGCCCTATTTATATATGTCTTTTTCAAATATTTCTTTTATTTTATTCATGTCTTTAGTTATGCTTAAAGCTAACATTAGCTTAATTCTAGCTTTTTGACCTGGAAGGTTATTACCAAATATAGCACCTAATTGCCTAAGCGTTTTACCAGCACCAGGATATCCATAAGTGTCTAAAACTCTACCAGTTGGACATCTTGAGACAATAACAACTGGGATATCGTTTTCTATGGCTTTCTTAATACCTTCTACCATGTTTGGTGGAACATTTCCTCTACCTAAAGCTTCAATAACTATTCCTTTATATCCTGTTTCAATACAAAAATTAATAATGTCATCATCCATACCAGCAGCACATTTTATTAAAGCTACTTTAGGTTCGATTGAATCGGTTTCAATATGTTCATGATTTATTATATCCCTATAGAATATTACTTCATCATTGTCTACAATTCCTAAAGGTCCAAATTCTGGTGATTTGAAAGTGTTCAATGAAAGTGTGTTTGTTTTTGTTACTTCACTTGCAGCATTGACTTCATTATTCATAACTACAAGAACGCCTCTGCCTCTAGCTTCTTCAGATATAGCTGTACATATTGAAGCTGATAAATTGCTTGGGCCATCGTAACCTAATTCAGAACCATTCCTCATGGCTCCAACAACTATGATTGGTTTTTCAGATTTTATTGTTAAATCTAGTAAATATGCAGTTTCTTCTAAAGTATCTGTTCCATGAGTTACTACAACGCCTGTTATATCATCTCTTTTAATTGTTTCTTTTACTAATTTTGCTAATTCCATCATTTTATATGGAGTCATATGTGGCCCTGGAAGTTTAGCGAAGTTTATAATTTCAACTTCAGCAAATTTTTCAATATTTGTAACCATAGCTAAAATTTCTTCGCTTGATAATGCAGGGATTGCAGCATCAATACGAGGATCAATTTTCATCGAAATAGTACCGCCTGTAAAAATAACTGCAACTTTTTTCTTCATTTCGGTCCCCCCTAAAAAATAATGACAATACTATTTTACCATATACCAGTCCTACAAAGTATAAAAAGTTGTTTATTTAATAAAATTGAATAATTTTTTAATAGTTATAATTTCTTATGTGTATAAAAAAATAAAGCATAAAATTAAATTTTGATAATAGTATTATATAAACAGGCTGTTGGCAAATTTAGACTATTACCAAGTACCTATATAGAAAACAGTAAAGGATTGGTTAGTATGGTTTTTAGATTGAATTATCCTGTTGACAGTAAAAAAAGAGAAAATAAAAAAGAGGAAAAAGATTATGAAAGGATTCTGAGTATATATGAAAGATGTACTTATAATAAGAAAAAAACATTGATT
Source organism: Caloranaerobacter ferrireducens (assembly GCF_001730685.1). Classification (NCBI taxonomy): domain Bacteria; kingdom Bacillati; phylum Bacillota; class Tissierellia; order Tissierellales; family Thermohalobacteraceae; genus Caloranaerobacter; species Caloranaerobacter ferrireducens. The sequence continues at coordinate 18,664 of NZ_MDJR01000003.1, forward strand.
AAAACACTTAAAACAATAAAAGATAAAGCAAAAAGGCTCTATAATTAGAGCCTTTTAGCACAAAATAATAAATGGGAATAGAGGTAATTGAGGTTACCAGGGGGATAACTACCTAAATTGTAACAAAATCCGACAAAATACGCAATATTTTTTGAAATTTTTTTAAAAAAAATTAATATATGATAAACAGAGTGTTGGCAAATTTGTGTTTTTGTATTTAGGTACTAAATACCGGACACTGTAATTGGCTATTTGTTGTTCGCTATTCGTTTTTCGAGTATTAATAGTCGATAGTCAATAGACTAGAAACTATTGACTATCAATTATTCGCTCTTTTTTCTTTTAAATTAAAATATATTTATATATAATATGGATATAGTATATGTTAGCAAGAAACTTATGATGAACGAGGTGATTTAATGGAAGTTTACTTAGACAATAGTGCTACAACAAGACCAAGAGATGAAGTTATTGATGCTATGATATATATGTTAAAAAGTGCATATGGAAATCCATCATCTTTGCATAGAAAAGGATTGGAAGCAGAGAAAGAAATAGAAAAATCAAGAAAGATAATTAGTAAATTTTTAGGTGTAGACAGTAAAGAAATCTTCTTTACTTCAGGTGGGACAGAAAGCAATAACATAGCTATACAGGGATTGATAAAAAAATATGCAAAGCGAGGAAAACATATCATAACTACCAAAATTGAACATCCATCAGTATTAAACATATTTAAACACTATGAAGAAAAAGGATTTGAAGTTACATACTTAGACGTTAACGAAAAGGGGATTGTTGACTTAAAACAGTTAGAAAGAAGTATAAATGATAAAACAATTTTAGTATCTATTATGATGGTTAATAATGAGATAGGAACAATACAGCCTATTAAAGAAATAACTGAAATAATTAAGAAAAAAAATAAAAGTGTAAAGCTGCATGTTGATGGAGTACAGGCTTTTGGGAAAATAGATGTACCGCTTAAAAACTTAGGAATAGATACTTTTTCTTTTAGTGGACACAAAATTCATGGACCAAAAGGTGTAGGCGGACTATATATTAGAAATGGTATTACATTAGAACCGATTATTTTTGGTGGTAATCAAGAAAAAGGTTTAAAATCAGGAACAGAAAATACACCAGGGGTTATAGGATTAGGTAAAGCTGTTGAAATTATTAAAAATAATTTTAAAGACGAAAAAAATTATATAAAAGAGTTGAAACAATATTTTATTGATAAAGTTGTAGAAAGAATTGATAATATTAAGATAAATAGCTATACTGATGATAGATGTGCTCCACATATAGTAAATATATCATTCATCGGAGTTAAAGGTGAAGTGTTATTGCATTATTTAGAAGAAGATGGTATATTTGTATCCACAGGATCTGCGTGTTCTTCACACAAAAAGGGAAGGAGTCATGTGCTTAAAAGTATAGGTTTAAAAGAAAAAGAAATTGAGGGAGCAATAAGATTTAGCTTAGCTTATTACAATACAAAGGAAGAAATTGAATACGTAGTTGATAAACTTGAAAAGTCAGTTAGAGACATAAGAAAAATTACAATGAGGTGATGAGATTTGCAAAGAATAGTGAGTATAAGTTTTGGAGAGATTGCCTTAAAAGGCTTAAATAGGTCATATTTTGAAAAGAAATTGTTGAATCAAATTAAGTATTCTATAAAGGGATTGGGTGCACCTAAGGTCTATAGAGATCAAGGGAAAATATATGTTATTACAGATGATGAAAATATAGATGATATAGTTGAAAAGCTTAAAAAAGTTTTTGGTATAGTTTATATAAGCCCAGGATATAGAGTCGAAAAAGATATGGAAAAAATGATTGAAAAAGCTATAGAGTCTGTTAAACAGACTATTGAACACAAAGAAGTTAGAACTTTTAAGGTTCAAGTGAAAAGAGCAGATAAAAGGTTTCCAATAAAATCAATGGACGTTGCCAGAGAAATTGGAGCTGCAATATTAAGAGAATTGAAAGTATTAAAAGTAGATGTTAATAATCCAGATTTATTAGTAAAGGTGGATATTAGAGATTATTGTTATATATATACAGATAAGATAAGAGGCTATGGAGGATTGCCAGTAGGTACTAATGGTAAAGCACTTTTATTATTATCTGGAGGAATAGACAGTCCAGTTGCAGGATTTATGATAGCAAAAAGAGGAGTTTCAATAAATGCAGTTCATTTTCATAGTTATCCATTTACAAGTGAGCGAGCAGAAGAAAAAGTTAAAAAGTTAGCTAGTTTACTAGCCGAATACTGTGGTAAGATGAAGCTTTATAGTGTAAATATTTTGCCTATACAAAGAGAAATAAATGAAAAATGCCCAGAAGATGAAATGACTATTATATCTAGAAGATTTATGATGCGAATAGCAGAAAGAATTGCTGAAAAAGAGGGAATAGATGCACTTATTACAGGTGAAAGCTTAGGGCAAGTTGCAAGTCAGACGATAAAAAGTCTTAATGTAACTAATTCAGTAGTAAAAAGACCTGTATTTAGACCTTTAATTGGTATGGATAAAGTAGAAATTACTGAAATTGCTATGGATATAGGTACTTATGAAACATCTATTTTACCATATGAGGATTGCTGTACAGTCTTTTTACCAAAACATCCAGTAACTAGGCCAAAATTAGAAGATATTGAAAAATCAGAAGAAGCGCTTGATATTGAGAGTTTGGTTGAAGATGCTATTGAAAAAATGGAAATAATCGAAATAAATTCTCAGGAAAATGTGGAGTAAATTTTAACAGCAAAATAATTTTGTTTAATTTCTGTAACGAATTATAAGAATAATCCTTATTAAAAAGTGTATAGAATAGCAAATATAAAGAGTAGACTGACTGTCTACTCTTTATATTTGTTCGATACTATCTCTGCGGTCAATATATAATTCAAACATTAATACATCAAAGAATAATTGGAATATGATAGATATTAATATACCTAAGATTAGCATAGCAGGTTTAATATTTGTGCTATTGAAGAAGTAAGGAAGACTAATCAATTTAGTATTTTTAAATAAAAATTTATTAGAACTTTTAAAGTTTAAACCTCTATTATTACCAGTAAAAATACTCTTCAATATTTCAATGAGTAAAATTATACCAAAATGTTTTTTTGCAAAATTTACACTTTTACTTAAAGCTTCAAAAATAGTACAGTCTTCATATATTATAATAACTTCCCACATACTTATGAAAATGAAAAAAACGAGTACCACTATAAACGCTATTATAACAGATATTATTTTTAATCCAGTTGAAATTAATATAATCATTGGTAAAATCAATACTAAACATAGAGCAATGGTTAGAGCAAAAATTGCAAGAAATCCTAAAAGTATTCTTAAAAAGAATTTTTTTGCACCAATAATAATATCGTTAATAGATGTATTCCCTTTTGTTAGCGATTGTTTAATCATATACATTTTACCTGTTTCTAAAAATAAGTTAATTAAAACAAACAGTATTATTACTACAGTAGTTCTTCCCATTATGTAACTAAAGTTATGAATAGCTATATTTTTTACCGACAAAATCCATAAAGCTAAAAAAATAGTAATTGCAATTTGTATAATTATTGGTGTAAATAGGATAGGTTTTGAGAAAATTTGTTTAAAACTTTTTTTGCTGTAGCCAAAAAAATTATCGTACATTGAAATCCCCCTTAAATTACTTATATATACTATTTTATTATATAAATCCATAAAATACCATAATGAATTTGATTTTTTTAATAAATTGATTTCAATAAGTGTTATATTATAGGAACGAAATCTTTGATTTAATAAATTATAAGGATGGTTTGGTTGAAATATATACAGATAGATTATAAAATATGATTAGTTTAAGTAAGGAGGTTTTCTATGGAACGCAGAAAAATAGGTATATTATTAATTCTATTATCATCACTATTCTTTGCACTAATGGCAGCTACAGTAAAATCATTAAATAATATTCCAGTAGCAGAAAAAATCTTTTTTAGAAATTTACTTGGACTTATTGTTGCAACATACATAATTCTAAAGAAAGGCAAGAAAGTATCTGGAAATAATAAGAAGTTATTATTCTTAAGAAGTATATTTGGATTATTAGGTGTAGCTTGTTATTTTTTTGCGTTATCAAAAATTCCTTTAGCAGATGCAGTAATACTTAATAAATTATCACCATTTTTTGTAATCATATTATCGTCGATTTTTCTAAAAGAAAGGTTTAATAAAATACAAATGTTATCTTTGGCAATTGCTTTAATTGGAGCTGCTTTTGTTATTAAACCACAATTTAGTTATACTATTATACCAGCTTTTATAGGTCTTTTATCTGCATTTTTCGCTGGTGCTGCTTATACAACAATAAGGCATTTAAGACATACAGATTCACCAGAAATTATAGTTTTCTATTTTACATTATTTTCAACATTAACTATGATACCTGTTATGAGTTCAGGGTATTTTGTTTTACCAACTTTAACTGAAATAATAAGATTAATTTTATTGGGGATATTTGCAACAACTGCACAATTTTTGATGACTAATGCATACAGATTTGCCCCTGCAGGTGAGCTTTCAATTTATACTTATATGAATATTGTTTTTTCTATGATATTGGGAATTGTAATTTGGTTTGAAATACCTGATATTCTTAGTTTAATGGGAGCTTTATTAATAATTACAGCTGGAGCAATTAATTATTTTTCAAATAAAAGAGGAAATGTTTTACAAAATTAAAAATGTATTTACTTACAAACAAATTTTAATTTAGTACTTACGTTGTATATTATTTTTCCAGCATCAAATACTAACAATGAGGTGATTGGATGATAAGGAAGAATAATATACAGCAAATTGAGTGGAAATTTGCAGATCCAGGTGTAGTAGAAGATATTCCAGAGCTAAAATTTAGACTTGAAGAATCTAGAAGTGAAAAAATTAAATCGCAAACTATATCAGGAACTGAAAATTTAATAAGTGCAGGTGCTACAGGAAGTAAACCAAAAGAAAGAGAGTGAAAGCTCTCTTTTTTTTGAACAAATTTGCAATGTTGAAAAAAATATAGTAAAATTATACAAAAACGATTTAGAATAGTTATATCTATTTTAGAGATAGAAGGATGTGGTTATATTGGGAAAGTAAGAAATGTAACAATAAAAGATGTTGCGAAAGAAGCTGGAGTATCAATTAGTACAGTATCTAGAGCTTTTAACGATTATAGTGATATAAAACCTGAAACACGAAAAAAGATACTAAAAATAGCTGAAGATATAGGGTATAGTCCAAGTCTTTTAGCTAGAGGGATTAGAACTACTAATAGTAGGAGAATAGCAATTGGTATAGAAGAATATGACGAGAAAAAACAAATTAATTCTTTTCTTTATAAAGTAATTATGGGTTTTAAGGAATACGCTTCTGAACAAGGTTATGAAGTTGTTTTTCTTCCTAATTTAACAAAGAATAATAAAAATAAATTACCTAAAATAGTACAGGATAACCATTTAGAGGGAATATTTCTAATGGGACTTAAATTAAGTGATGAATTTTACAAACAAGTTCTTAAAGGTGACATACCGTGTGTTCTATTTGATATCCCCATAAGTAAAGGTAAAGTAGGTTTTGTAGGAACAGATAATGTTAAAGGGACAGGTTTAGCAATGGACTATTTAATTCGTAATGGACATAGAAAAATTGCATTTATTAATGGTCATGAAAATGCATATGTAAGTCTTCAAAGATTAGATGGATATTATTTATCTTTAATGAAGAATGAAATTCCTATAGATAAGACTTTAATTTATTTTGGCGATTTTACTGAAAAAAGTGGTAGACAAGGGATTAGAAAATTATTTAATGAACATAATGATATAACAGCTGTTTTTGCTGCTAGTGATCTAATGGCTATAGGTGCAATTGCCGAATTAAAGGAGATGGGTAAAAAAATTCCAGATGAAGTTGAAGTTATTGGATTTGATGATATTGAATTAAGCTCTTATATAAGTCCTAAGCTCTCAACTATAAGACAAGATACTTATAAGTTAGGAGTCTCGGCTGCTACGCTCCTAATTAATATAATAAATGGTCAGCAAATAAACCAGATAGTTATAGAACCAGAATTAGTTTTAAGAGAATCTACTAGAAAAGAAAAAATATAAAAGCCCCTTGATGCGTTGAGAATCAAAGGGCTTTTATATTTTTTAAAAATTAATAATGTCGATTGTTAAACTATTAGTATCAGGTATAACTTTATCTGCTTCTTTTAGAATTTCCTTAGAACCAATACCAATAGCGTACATTCCAGCTTTTTTAGCAGCTTTTATGCCCGATTCTGCATCTTCAAATACAATACATTCATTAGGTTTTACACCTAAAGCTTCTGCACCTAAAAGAAATACCTCAGGGTTTGGTTTAGCTTTAGTTATTTTGTTACCATCAATAATAACATCAAAAATATCTGCCATTTTGATACTATTTAAGATAGTCATAGTATTTTTACTTGAAGATCCTATTGCAACTTTGATATTTGAATTTTTTAGTTCATTGATAAATTCTTTAACTTTTGGTAGTATTTCGGATTCATCCATTTTTGATATTAATTCTCTATACCAGTTATTTTTCTTTTCAGCTAATTTCAATTTTGTTTCTGTGTCAACCTTAACATTACCTAAATCAAGAAGTATCTCAAGTGATTCCATTCTGCTAACACCTTTTAATTTTTCATTATCTTTTTCAGTGAAATCAAAACCAAGTTCATTGGCAAGCTTTTTCCAAGCTAAATAATGATATTTTGCAGTGTCAACAATTACACCATCTAAATCGAATATACAAGCCTTAATTTTAACCATAAAAATTCCTCCTTTTCATAAAATCTTATCTTATTATATCAGAAACGATTTTGATATTAAAGAGTTATGTGTTCTTTTATGAAACTTAGGTGTAGACCTAGTTTATAAGAAAAAATATTTTTGTTGTTGTCAAATAGTAATGTTTGTTATATAATAAAATTACCGAAAACGTTTACGAAAATATTTTTGGAGGTATGACATGGAGAAAAAACTGTGGCTTATCGAACAGAATTATTATGATGTGAAAGATAGTCCGAAATACGAAACTATATTTACATTAGCAAATGGTTACAGGGGACTCAGAGGTTGGTTAGAGTTTTCTAAATATGGTTTTTGTGGTAATTTTATTGCAGGAGTATTTGATAAAGCTCAAGCTCAAGTTACTGAAATTGTTAATGCTCAAAATCCTTTAGTTTTTAATTTATATATTGATGATGAGTTAATTGACATTGACAGAAGTGAAATTTTATATTTTAAAAGATATTTAGACATGAAGAATGGGATACTATATACTGATGTAGAAATAAAAACACCGAAAGGAAAAATTACTAAAATATTTTCAAGACGATTTGTAAGTAGAAATAATGTACATAGATGGGGTGCTGAATATAAAATAACACCTGTAAACTATTCAGGTAAAATTTTTGTTGAGAATATAATTGATGCTACTGTAACTAACGGTAATTATCATCCAGCTGATAAAGCTAAACATATTAGAGTTAAAGAAAGCTATGATTTTAATCCAGGTATAGCTTTGGAAACTTGCACTATTGATAAGCACATAACTATAATAGAGGGAACAGCTATTAAAGTTTTAGACGAGTCAGCTTTAAGAAATAGAAAGTATGGAGTTTTTGGTGAAATAGTTAGAGAACTTTTAGAGTTAAGAGTAGAAGAAGGGAAAGAGTATACATTACAAAAATTTGGTGTAACATATACATCAAGAGATACAGATGATGCTCTTAAAGATATTTTAGCATGTGAATTAAAAAGCTTTTATGAACAGGGATTACAAAATGAAATAAGAGCTCATATTAAAGCTTGGCAAGAGATTTGGGATAAGATTGATATTGAAATAAAAGGAGATGACCTAGCTCAATTAGGTATAAGATTTAACATATTTCAATTATCTTCATCAGCGTATGACCAAGATGATAGAGTAAGTATTGCAGCTAAAGCACTGCATGGGGAAGGTTATAAAGGACATGTTTTTTGGGACACAGAGATTTTTATGCTTCCATTTTTTATATATACTCAACCTGAAATTGCACGAAATTTATTAATGTATAGATACAATACTCTAGATGGGGCTAGGAGAAATGCAAAGCTTAACGATTACGAAGGAGCTCAATTCCCATGGGAGTCAGCTGATGATGGTTTAGAAGTAACACCTAAGTGGGGAATGGATTATGATGGTAATCCGGTAAGAATATGGACTGGTGATGAAGAGTTCCATATCAACTCAGATATTGCATTCGGTATTTGGGAATATTACAGAGCTACAAGAGATAAAGACTTTCTAATAAATTATGGTATAGAAACACTTCTTGAAACATCTAAATTTTGGAAAAGCAGAGTAGAGTATAATGAGGAAAAGGATAGATATGAAATAAATAGAGTAATAGGCCCAGATGAATTTCATGAACACGTGAATAATAATTTTTATACAAACTATTTAGCTAAATGGAACATTGAAAAGACATTAGAGCTTGCTGAATGGTTAAAAAGAGAAGATAATAAGGTTTATAACGATTTACTTAATAAATTAGATATTAAGGAAGAAGATTTTAAAGAATGGAAAATAATAAAGGATAAGATTTATATACCATATTCAGAAGATGGGAAGCTAATCGAACAGTTTGAAGGATATTTTGATTTAAAAGATATAAAAATTACAGAACATGACGAAAATGGTATGCCTTTATGGCCAGATTTACAAGGTTATAAACTAGGACAAACTCAATTAATTAAGCAGCCAGATGTTGTTATGTTGATGCTCTTGTTAGGTGACGAATTTGACTTAGAAACAAGAAGAATTAACTATGAATACTACGAAAAAAGAACAATGCATAAGTCCTCATTGAGTCCATCAATGTATTCGATAATGGGACTTACAGTAGGGGATACACACAATGCTTATAAGTATTTTATGAAAACTATATTAACAGATTTAGAAGATAATCAAGGCAATGCTGAGTTTGGATTGCATGCTGCATCTACTGGTGGTTCTTGGCAAAGTGTAGTGTTTGGCTTTGGAGGATTACATGTAGATAAAGAACATCACCTTTGCCTAAATCCGTGGATACCAGAACATTGGGACGAATTAACTTTTAATATTACTTGGCAAGATGCTAAAGTGAAAATTGTAGTTACTCAGACTGAAGTTAGAGTAGTAAGCACAAAAGATATTGATGTTAGAATATATGATGAGAAATTGAAAGTTAATAAAAACAAAGAGTTGGTATATAGAAAATAATAGGTATTAAAACAGGTCGATAATTTAAATATTTTACAAATCGGGAATAATTTTTTATTTTTTAGTAATTTCTTATTCAGTAATTACATTAGGACCATTTATATGGAGGTAATAACTTCATTAAAACCAACTAGTGAAGTTAATAATTTTACTGTAAATCTATCAACATTATCTTTCGATAATTATATATTCTTATGGGAAAGATACCCTTTTGCAAGATGGACTTTTAACAGTTTAATAGTTGCTAGTATTGTTACATTAGGTAATTTACTGTTTAACTCAATGGCGGGATATGCATTAGCAAGAATTGATTTTCCTGGGGAAAAACTCTATATTTAGCTATACTAGCAATGATGATGGTACCTGGACAAGTTGTTCTGGTTCCTACCTTTATTTTGCTTACTAAACTAAATTGGATAAATACTTATCAGGGGCTAACGATTCCTTTTTTATGTAGTCTATTTGGGATTTTTTAATGAGACAATTTTTCTTAAGTATACCGAAGTCTGTTGAAGAAGCAGCTATTATAGATGGTCTTAGTAGGTTTGGAGTATTTTTTAGAATAGTGCTACCAATGGCTAAACCTGTACTTTCTACACAATTTATACTAATGTTTACAGGCAATTGGAATAGCTTTTTGTGGCCAAGTTTATTAGCTACTAGAGATAATATGTATACGCTACCAGTTGGTTTAAACTCTTTTTATGGACAGTATTTTCAATTTTGGGACCAAGTATTAGCTGGAGTTATGATACTTTCAGTGCCTGCAATAATCATTTTTTTGATTTCCCAAAGAAATTTTATAAAAGGGATTTCAACTACAGGGATGAAAGGTTAATGCTATTAATTTAGTTAAGTTAAAATAACTCTAGTCGTTTTTTTATATGACTAGAGTTTTATTATAATCCATAGGAAATTATAAACTACTTTAAATTGTGGATAATTTTAAATATAATTTCCGTTTATGGATTTCAACAAAATCTTCAATTGTGTTATAAGAAATTTTCAGAAAAATATTGACAATTAATAGATTTGTTGATAGAATAGTCTACGTAAAGATGTAAACGATTACATAAGGTGATGAAAATGAGTGTAAGTATAAAAGATGTAGCGAAAATATCAGGCGTTTCAGTAGCAACTGTTTCGAGAGTTTTAAATAAAAGTGGTTACGTGAGTGAAGAAACTAAAAAAAGAGTTTTAGAAGCAATAGAAAAGACAGGCTATAAACCAAATGCAATCGCTAGAAGTTTAAAAGTTAAAAATACTAGAACTATCGGTATAATGATACCAGATATCTCTAGTCATTTTTTTCCTGAGGTTGTTAGAGGGATAGAGGATATTGCAAATCTTTATAACTATAATATTATACTTTGTAATACTGATTTGGATAGAGAAAAAGAGGAAAAATATCTAGATGTTTTAGCAGAGAAACAGACTGATGGAATTATATTTATGAGCAATACGGTAACCGATACTTTAGCTGAAAAAATCAAAAAAACGGGAATTGATGTTGTTTTAATTTCTACTGATTATGAGGATATGCCATCAGTAACTATAAATAATATGAAAGCTTCAGAGGATGCAGTTAAATATATTATAAAAAAGGGATATAAAAAGATAGCCTTCATTGGTGGACCGATGGACGACCCAAATGCTGGTCTACCAAGATTTAATGGGTTTGTAAAAGCTCTTACAGAAGGTGGACTACTCCTAAATAGAGAGTATATATGTGAAGGTGATTATCGATTCAAGTCAGGCTATAAAGAAGCAAAAAAATTATTTAATTTACCTGATAGGCCTGATGCGATTTTTGCCGCTAGTGATGAAATGGCTTTAGGTGTTATAAAAGCAGCTTTTGAGATGAAAATAAGAGTGCCAGAAGATTTAGGTGTAGTAGGTTTTGATGATATCAATATATCTGAAATGTCATTTCCATCACTTACTACCATTGCACAGCCTTTATATGATATGGGGGCAATAGGGATGAGACTTTTAACAAAGATTTTAAATAAAGAGAAGATAGATTCTTATAAAATAACGTTGGAGCATAAACTTATAGTTAGAGAAAGCTGCTGAAATTTTTTTAAAGCATATGTAAACGATTACACAAAGGAGGGCATGAATTGAAAAGGTTCTTTAAAAAATATCATCTAGAAATATTGTTAATTCTACCTCTTGCTCTATACATTTTCTATTTTACATTAATTCCAATTTTACAGACTATTAAGATGGGCTTTACAAATCCTATAACAGGCAATTTAAGTCTAGAGAACTACAGATACTTGCTTGAGAGAGAAGATTTTAGAAAGGCATTTGTTAATACTTTTATAATATCTATCTTAGGTCTTATAATGCAGCTTGCAGCTGGTTTAATACTAGCACTTATGCTGAAAAAAGAGTTTAAAACTAAAGGAATATTTAGAGCAATAATTTTGACTCCTATGGGAGTTCCTACTTTGGTTTCAGGTGTAGCATTACTATATATATTCGATACTCAAGGATATTTTAATGAGTTATTATACAGGATTACTGAATGTTTGAAATACATTGGATTAATTGCTAATACGTACAGATTTGTTCCTATTGACTGGGCAAGTGGTGGTATAAGGACAATACTTATGATAGCATTCGGAGATATGTGGAAAGTAACTCCTATAGTAACTTTATTATTGTTAGCTGGATTAGAATCAATACCTTTAGATGTATATGAGGCAGCACAAATAGATGGAGCTTCCAAATGGCAAACATTTAAAAATATAACATTACCATTACTTAAACCATCTATTACAATGGCTGTAATTTTAAGATCAGTTGATTTGTTTAGAATTTTTGAACTTCCAATGATATTAGCAGGGAAAACAGTTCCTGTACTTGCGACATATGCATTTGAGGAATACCGTGTTTACAATAATCCAAATATATCTGGAGCTGTTTCAACTATTCTACTTGTTATTATAATGATATTTGTATTATTATATCTGAAATATGTCGATAAAGGTGAGGGATTAGCATGATGAGTTCAGTTAAAAAAGATAGATTAGGCAAAATTATTGATGCTTCTTTTTTCCCCCTTCTTATATTTTTTTCATTGATAATGTTAATACCTGTGTATATATTGGTTAAAGTTTCAATCAGTCAACCAGTAGATGTACTTACACAACATCCAACATTTTTAATTAGGAATTTTACTTGGGATCATTGGATAAAGGTATTAACTTCTGGTAAATTGTGGCCAGCTTTTAGAAAAAGTTTTACAGTAGCGACTTTAACTGCAATATTTGCAATAATTATAGCAACACCTGCTTCATATGTGATTTCAAGATTACCTAAAAAAGTAAAGTACGTTGTTATATTAGGACTTTTTTTCACTAGAATGTTTCCCAATGTGGGTATAGCTTTACCAATAGCTGTAAAGTTTTTGAAATGGAACCTTATGGATACTTATATAGGCCTTGTATTAGCTCACTTGATTGAACAATTACCTTTTATTACATGGATACTTGTAGGTACTTTTGAAGTTATACCTGTTGATTTAGAGAAAAGTGCAATGATTGATGGAGCTTCGAGATTAAGAGCTCTTATGAGTATAGTAATACCAAATGCAGCTCCTGGAATTGCAGTAGCGACTTTGTTTGTATGGCTGAATTCATGGAATGAATTTACTTATGCATTATATTTATCACTGTCTGAAAATACCTTACCTTTGCAAGTTTACTATTATGTTAATAGAGGTGGGTTCTTTCAAACTGCAACATATGCAACAATATTAACTATTCCTGTGGCTGTTGTTACTTATGCTCTACAAAGGTATCTTAAATCAGATTACCTTGGAGGAGCAATTAAATAAAAATATAAATATAAAAGGGGAGGATATTTATATGAATTTTAAAAAAGTAATTTCGTTATTTCTTATTATGGTACTTACTTTTGCAATTTTATCTGGATGTACAGGAACAAAAGAACAAGCTAGTAAAGGACAAAAAGTACTAAGAGTTAGTATGGCTCTAGGTGAATCAGAGTGGGAAGTAATGAAAAATAAAGTTTTCCCTATTTTTGAAAAAGAAAATAACGTTAAAATAGAAGCAGTACAAATTGAAGCTTCTGATCTTATTACTAAGCTAGAAGCTATGCATAAAGCAGGTAAGATGGAAATAGACATTATTACTCAAGACAATATGCAATTAGCACAACTTGTAGAGAAAGGATTAGTAGAAGACTTAAGCGAATACAGAGATATGATACCTGAAAATGTTATTAAGGCATTAATTCCAGTTGGTGAGTTTAATGGAAAATTATATTTTATGCCATATAGACCAAATGTTGAAATTAACTTCTATAACGAGAAGAAATTTAATGAATATGGAATTAAACCACCAACTAATTGGGATGAATTATTAAAAGTTGCAAAAACTTTCAAAGAAAAGGAAGGTATTGGTAGAGTAGCTATAAAAGGAACATTAGATGGGAATACAACTGTACAATTATTTGAATTCATAAGACAAGCTGGTGGAGATCCACTAGTACTAAATGATGAAGGTTCAATTAAAGCTTATACTTTCTTAAAAAAATTATGGCCTTATTTATCACCAGATAGCAAGAAAGCAGATTGGAATACTATGAACAAATACTTAGCAACTGAGTCTGTATATTATGGTGCTAACTGGCCATTTGGAGTTAATGTAATAGTTAGAGACGGTGGTAAAAAAGAAATAAAAGCACATGCTGGATTTGCAGGACCTGTGAAAAAGTCAAAAGTTCTTGGTGGAGAAGTAATAGGTATACCAGTAGGTTCACCTAATAAAGAATTAGCAGTAAAATTCATGCAATTCTTAATGAGCAAAGAAACTCAAGAATTATTAGTTACAGAGATGGGCTGGCCTTCATGCAGAACTGATGCATATGGTAAAGTAGAAGAGTGGCAAAAACCTTACTTTGAAGCAGTTAAAGAAGCTCTTAAAGTGTCACAGCCTAGACCAAATGTAACATATTGGGATACAGTTGATAAAGCTTTAAATGATGCATTCAGAGAAATTGTAATTGAAGGTAAAGATGTAAAAGCAACACTTGATAAATATGCTAAAGCTATTGCAGATGCTAAGAAGTAAGGGAAGGGGCATATCTTGCGATATGCCCATAGTATTGTTTTATTGCCAATATATGTAAACGATTACACATTCATAAGGTTAAAGCTATATTTAAAGTTTATATGTAATAAGAACTAGGAGAGGAGGCAAATTATGAGAGAGTTTCACAAAAATAAAACAGCAATATATGAATATGATGAATGGAGAATTATAGAAAAAGAATTTAGTGAAAAATTAAATCAGAGAAGTGAAACTATTTTTTCGTTAGGTAATGGTTATTTAGGTATTAGAGGTAATTTAGAAGAAGGTTATTCTGGTGACCCTAAAACTAGCTTGGTAGGTACTTATATTAATGGAATCTATGAATCAGAACCAATAATGTATGGAGAGTATCATTTTGGGTATCCTCTTTGGGGACAGACAATGATAAATATTACGGATTGGAGACTTATAAGCTTATGGATTGATGATGAAAAATTTGATATGTTAAAAGGTTCAATTAAGGATTATAGTCGTATCCTTGATATGAAAAATGGAAAACTTATAAGGGAGCTAATTTGGAAAAGTCCTAAGGGTAAGGAAGTATATATAAAAATAGAAAGATTTGTTTCACTTACAAATAAACACCTAGCCGTAATAAGATTTATGGTAAAACCGTTAAATTTTGATGGAGAGATTACTTTTATTTCTGAATTAGATGGAGATGTTAAAAATAAAAACTTAAGAGAACAAGCATTAAGAGTTATTGATAAATGGACAGATGGGAGATTAGGATATATTCAACAGAAAACTAATAGAACGGAATTTACTATAGGTTGTTCGATGTATAATGATTTTTATTGTAAAGATCAAGATATAGAATATTCGTTAGAAAAAATAGAGGAAGACAAAAAGATTGGAATTAAAATAGTTTTTAAAGGTGAAAGAAACCAAACATATATCTTGGATAAATATGTAAATTTCTACACTTCCAGAGATGTATCTGAAAATGAAATCATGAATTATGCTAAAGAAGGAGTTCTAGAGGCTAAGACCGCAGGTTACGATAATCTATATAATGAACATAGAAAATATCTGCTTAAATTCTGGGAAGATGCTGACATTAAGATAAAAGGAGATATAGCTTTACAACAAGGGATAAGATTTAACAGTTTTCAATTATTGCAATCTGTCGGAAAAGATGGCATTACTAATATAGGGGCAAAGGGTTTAACAGGTGAAGGATATGAAGGTCACTATTTCTGGGACTCGGAGATTTATATACTACCATTTTTCTTATACAGCAGACCAGAAATTTCTAAAGCTTTGCTAATATATAGATATAACACTTTAGACAAGGCACGTGAGAGAGCAAAAGAGATGAGAAGTAAAGGAGCATTATTCCCTTGGAGAACAATTAATGGTGAAGAAGCATCTTCATATTTCCCAGCATCTACAGCGCAATATCATATTGATGCAGATATAACATATGCTATTCATAAATATGTTGAAGCAACTGATGATATTGACTTTCTAATAAATTATGGAGCAGAAATTGTGTTTGAAACAGCAAGAATGTGGGCAGATAGAGGAGGATATATACCTCTTAAGGATAATAAATTCTGTATTAATGAAGTTACGGGACCAGATGAATACAAACCTTGTGTTGACAACAATTGCTATACTAACTATATGGCTCGTTTTAATTTGAATTATGGAGTATATGTTGCTGAACTGTTGAAAGCTAAATATCCACAAAAATATGAGGAGTTAAAGGAAAAGATCAATCTAAAAGAAGAAGAACTTGTAGAATGGAAAAAAGCAGCAGATAATATGTATTTACCTTATGATGAAAAGTTAGGAATAAATCCTCAAGATGATAGTTTTCTTTACAAAGAACCATATGATGTAGATTCGATTCCTGTTGAGGAAACACCACTGGTTACAAATTGGCATCAATTAAATATTATGAGATATCAAATATGTAAACAGGCTGACGTTATTTTACTAATGTTCTTGCTTGGAAATGAATTTGATATTGAGTTAAAAAAGAGAAATTATGATTTTTATGAACCTAAAACGACTCATGATTCATCTTTATCAGCGTGCGTATTTAGCATTATTGCTTCAGAGATAGGATACAAGGAACAAGCATATAATTATTTTATGCAAACAGCTAGAATGGATTTAGATGATTATAATAATAATGCACATGAAGGAATTCACACTGCTTGTATGGCTGGAACATGGGCAAGTGTTGTAAATGGATTTGCTGGGATGAGGGTATATAATAGTGAATTACACTTCAAACCGTATCTGCCTGAGAAATGGGAAAGTTATGAGTTTAGAATAAAATATAAGAATAGACAAATAAATGTTAAAGTTGAAGGAAACTTGACTACTTATAAATTACTTAATGGTGATAATATAGTGATTTGGCATAAAGGGAATAAGGTAGAGTTATCAAAAATGAAAGATGTAATTCTAGTGTGATTTTTAAGTAGAATGATGACAGTTTTTGCTAAAGGGGATAGATATCCCTTATTTTTTTAATGATTAAAAAAACTATTGCAAAGTTAAATTAATTGTATTATAATTAACCATGACAACGTTGTCATACAGAGGGACGAATAAACATAAAAATGGTAAATCGGGCGATTATTTCTGATACCATTAAAAATGATATAAAATTAATTATTGGGAAGATAATGAAATTCCATTTGTAATTATTGGTAAAGATGTTATTTATTCAGATGTTTGAAAAGAGAATATTGTATTAAACAGTATATTAATTATGACAAATATGACAACGAAAGACAAATTGATTTAGCCAATTATAATTGGCTATAAACTAAAAAGAAGGGAGAAGGGTTATGAAAAGAATACTATCGTTATTATTAGTTCTAACTATGATTTTTACTTTAACTGCTTGTTCTGGTAAAAATACAGCTGATGATGTTAAAAATCAAGATGTTAAAGCTAATGAGCCTGTAGAGATCAAAATGCAAATAGTTTGGGCTGAAGATTCAGGAAGAGGTATGGCAATAAGAGAAATATTAGATGAATTTGAAAAAGAAAATCCTGGAATAAAAGTTAAACTTCTTGGAGGAAGCCAAGAAGAACAAAAACTTTTAACTATGATTTTAAGTGGAGAAGCTCCAGAAGTAATTCAAGTGCCATATAGATATGTACAGGCTTTAGGTGGACAAGGTGCCTTTGTTGATTTAACAAAAGATTTTTCAAAGAATAAAGATAATTTTTATGAACAATTGTGGAATTTAGCTGAAGTTGATGGTAAATTATACGGATATCCATGGATGGGACATACTATTCAACTAGTTTATAACAAGACATTATTTGAAAAAGCTGGATTAACAAAAGCACCTGAA
The DNA here is from genome assembly GCF_001730685.1 of Caloranaerobacter ferrireducens. Taxonomy (NCBI): domain Bacteria; kingdom Bacillati; phylum Bacillota; class Tissierellia; order Tissierellales; family Thermohalobacteraceae; genus Caloranaerobacter; species Caloranaerobacter ferrireducens. Next base: position 36,454 of record NZ_MDJR01000003.1, read on the forward strand.
ACTTGGGAAGAACTTTATGAATACGCAAAAAAATTAACAATTGACAAAGATGGTGACGGTAAAATTGACCAATACGGTATAGGGCTAGTAGGTAAACAACATCATGATATCACATGGTTGTTCAATATGTTTGCACATCAAGCAGGAGCAAAATTAGTTAAGGAAGAAAATGGTGAGTATAAGGTAGCTATTAATTCACCAGAAGGTAAGAAAGCATTAGAATATTATATAAAGCTTATAAGAGAGTGTGCTCCTCCAGATACAGCTAATAAAGCAGGTGGAGATGTTATGGCTGACTTTAGAAATCAAGTTACTGCTATGGAATTCCAAGGCCCTTGGGGAATAACAGATATTTGGAAAAATGGAAAGCCATTTGAAGTGTCAGCAGCACCAGTACCTGCTGGACCAGCTGGAAGAGCAGCTGATATTGGACCTTATATGTTGACAGTACCTGTTGGGGTTGAAGGTAAAAAATTAGAAGCTAGTAAGAAGTTGATAGAGTTTTTAGGAAGCAAAAAAGGTCAAGAGATGCTAATGAAGGGCGAAAAAGCAGATGATGGAAATTACTATCCATTTAGAGTACCAATTAGAAAAGATATGGAAGATACAGATTACTTCAAGAAACATCCTGAGTTTTTAGTATTTATTGAAGGGTTAAAATACCCAAGTATTTCTACACCTATAAAAGAGTGGGTAAAAGTTGAAGAGGAAGTATATAGAAGCCAGTTAAACAAAGCTGTAATTGGAGAAGTTAGCGTTGAAGAAGCATTGAAAAACATTGAAAAATTAGGCAATGAAATTCTTAAAAATCAATAAAAGAGGCACATTTTGTGTGTCTCTTTTATTGATTTACCTATTGGTTTTTAAATAAGGAAGGTGAGAACCATGAAGAAAGCATTTAATTTGGAAACTTTAAAATGGAAATTGAGGAAAAATGACTGGTCAGCTTATCTTTTTATTCTTCCTGCAATGATAATAGTTACAATGTTTATTTTATATCCTGCTATTTGGTCGCTAGTTTCAAGTTTTAAAGATGTAAAGCCATTGATGTTAAGAAATAGTGGGTTGTTTGAAGTGCCAGGGAAATGGATAGGATTTAAAAATTATTTGCTAACATTTAAAGATCATCTTTTCTTAAAGAGCGTTGTCAACACATTGTATTTTAGTGTTATTTTTATTCCTTTAACTATGTTCTGTTCAGTGGCTTTAGCAGTTTTACTTGATAGAAAAATTAAGGGAATTAATTTTATGAGGACAGTATTTTTTATACCATATGTTATTTCAATAATAAGTGCAAGTTTAATTTTTATGATGTTGTTTAACGGGGACAAAGGCTTAGTGAATGGTGTATTAAATTTATTAAATATTAAAGGGCCAAATTGGTTATCAGATACAAAATTAGCTATGCCAATAATTGCTATTATGTCATCTTGGAGAAGAATAGGTTATTTTATGCTTATATACCTTGCAGGACTTCAAAATATACCTAAAAGCTTATATGAAGCAGCAGATATTGACGGAGCATCAACTTTTCAGCAATTTCGTACTATTACTTGGCCACTATTAAGAAGAATAACAATGGTTGTATTTATTTTACTTCTAATAAACTGTTTCAATGTATTCCAAGAGATATTTGTAATGACAGGTGGAGGCCCTGCAGATTCAACAATTACGATACCTTTTTTAATATACAACGAAGCATTCAAATATTTTCATATAGGTAAGGCTTCAGCAATGTCATATATATTGTTCGTTGTAGTAGTAATTATAAGCTTAACTCAAAATAAAATTAATTCAAAAAAACTAGATTATTAGAGGTGTTACTATGAAAAGGAAAAAGGAGTTTTATGCTAAAGTTTCTCTTTATATATTAACAGTAATATTTTTAGTGCCTCTATATTGGCTTATTGTATCTAGCTTAAAGACAGATGCGGAGATTACAATGTTTCCACCAACGCTTTGGCCGCATCAAATAAATCTTAAAAACTTTCCTTATGTGTGGAAGTATTTGCATTTTACAAGGACATTCTTAAATTCATTAATAGTTTCAATATCAACTACTGTACTAATAGTTATTTTTTCAACTATGGCTGGTTATGCATTTGCAAAGAAGAAGTTTATAGGTAGTAAGTTTCTTATGACTGTATTAATCGGAACAATGACTATACCAGCTACAGTTTTACTGTTACCATTATTCTTTATAATAACTAAGCTGGGAATGTATGACAAACTTGTTAGTTTGATATTACCATTTGGAGTAACGGTATTTGGAATTTTCTTTATGAAACAATATATTGAAGATATACCAGATGCTTTAATTGAAGCTGCGAGGATAGATGGTTGTGGTGAATTTAAAATTTTCTTTACAATAATTTTGCCTTTATTAAAACCTGCTATAACTTCATTAGCAATAATCGAGTTTGTTAATAACTGGAACTCATTTACAATGCCATTAGTTTTGTTAAAGAGCCCAGAAAAATATACGTTACCGTTAAGGCTTGGTATGCTATCAAAAGAGACTGTTGCAATACCTTGGTCACAGATAATGGCAGCTAATGTTTTAACTATATTGCCAGTAGTTATAATTTTCTTATTGTTGCAGAAATATTTTGTTAAAGGTATTATGTCAGGTTCAGTAAAAGGTTAATTTTTGAGGAGGTATTACTTTGAATATAGCATTATGTCATTTCAGAGTTGGGGAAACAGATGGAGTTTCATTAGAGATGGAGAAATGGAAAAAAGTCTTAGAAAAAATGGGTCATAATGTTTATTTATTGGCTGGAAGTTTAGGAACAACTGAAGGTTATGTAATTCCAGAGTTGCATTATAAACATGAGTTAAATGACAAATTTGTAAGAAATGCTTACGATAGTCTTGTAGATTATAAAGATGAGGAAGATTTCAAAAAAGAAGTTATGGATTTTGCTAAAAAAATTGAGGATGGTTTAAAGAAATTTATTGAAGAATATAAAATAGAAGTCTTAGTTCCTAATAATATTTGGTCATTAGGCTGGGGTATACCAGCAGCAATTGCTATAAATAATGTTGTGAAAGAAATGGGTATAAAATGTGTTGCACATCATCATGATTTTTATTGGGAAAGAGAAAGATATTCTAAACCTACTTGTAAATTTGTTGAGGAAGTTTTAGAGGAATATTTTCCTCCTAAGCATAATTTAATAAAACATGTTGTTATTAATGAAATTGCAAAAGAAGAGATTAAAAAGAGAAAAGGATTAGATGCAACGATAGTACCAAACGTATTTGACTTTGATGTTCCTACTTGGAAAGTTGATGAGTATAATAAAGATTTTAGAAAAAGTATTGGTTTGAAAGATAATGATATATTAGTTTTACAAGCTACACGAATAACTGAAAGAAAGGCTATAGAGCTTGCGATAGATGTTGTTAGTGAACTTAAGAAGGAAGAAAATTTAAAGGAATTATATGAGAAGGGTTTATTTGATGGAAGAAAACTTGATGAAGAAAGCAGAATTATACTTGTTCTAGCAGGACTTCCTGAATCTGAAGGTAAATATGTTGAGTTGCTTAAGGAAAGAGCACATAAGAAGAATGTAGAACTTCTATTTATAAATGATGTTATAGAACATTCAAGATGCGAAATAGATGGAAAGAAATGTTATTCTTTGTGGGATGCATATGTATTTGCAGACCTTATAACTTATCCAAGTATTTTAGAAGGTTGGGGCAACCAATTTTTAGAAGGGTTATTTGCAAAAGTACCTATGATTGTATATGAATATCCAGTTTACAAAACAGATATAAAAGAAAAAGGGTTTAATATTGTATCTCTAGGTGATACACATGAGGTAAAAGATAATGGACTTGCAAGTATTGATGAAAGTGCCATTAAAAAAGCAGCTAAAGAATGTCTAGAATTACTTACAAATAGTGAGTATAGAAATAATTTTATTGAAGAAAATTTTAAACTAGGTAAGGAATATTTTTCATATAAAAGTTTAGAAAAAATACTTTCAGAACTTTTTTAAATGTTTAAGTAAGTGAAGTATAGCACTTAATTGAATAAAATGAGGTGGGATTATATGAAAAATAATATTATAGAAGAAAAAAAGAAAAGTATATTGGATAAACTTATATTTTTATACGGTAAAGAAAAAAGCAATGAGATTTTTGAAAATATAATAAAGTTAACTGAGAGATATCAAAATAATATCCATAATGATTCAGATAAAGAGTGGGTTAATGAAGAAGATGTTTTCTTAATTACCTACGGAGATAATATAAAAGAAGAAGGGAAAGGTGCACTTAAAACATTACATGAGTTTCTAAACAAATATTTAAAGGGTATAATTACCAATGTGCATATACTTCCTTTTTATCCATATTCATCAGATGACGGATTTTCAGTTATAGACTATTTTGAAGTAAATCCTGAGTTAGGTAATTGGGATGATATAGAAAATATGTCTAAAGATTTTAAATTAATGTTTGATGCAGTTATAAACCATATTTCAGCTAAAAGTGAATGGTTCCAAGGATATTTAAAAGGACAAGAAGAATACAAAAACTTTTTTATAGAAACCAAGCCTTGCGAAGAACTTTCAAAAGTTACTAGACCGAGAGCATTACCTTTACTTACTAAGTTTGAAACTTCAGAAGGTGAAAAATACATTTGGACAACTTTTAGTGAAGACCAAATAGATTTAAACTTTAAAAACGAAAAAGTACTATTAAAAATAATTGAGTTAATATTATTTTATGTATCTAAAGGAGCTAAAACACTTAGATTGGATGCCATAGGATATTTATGGAAAGAAATTGGAACAAGTTGTATACATTTAGAGCAAACACATAAAGTGATACAACTATTTAGGGATATACTTGATATAGTAGCACCAGAAACTATATTAATAACAGAAACAAATGTACCTCATAAAGATAATATAAGCTATTTTGGTGATGGGTATAATGAAGCTCAAATGGTTTATCAGTTTCCACTGCCACCATTAGTATTAAATGCATATCAAACAGGTAACGCTAGCCATTTATTAAAATGGGCAGATTCTTTAGAACAAATATCTGACAGAACTACATTTTTTAATTTCTTAGCATCACATGACGGTATAGGAGTAATGCCAGCTAAAGGTATTTTATCTGAAGAAGAGATAAATGAAATGGTAAAGAAAGCAAAAGAGTATGGTGGGTATGTATCATATAAAAATAATGGTGATGGAACTAAGAGTCCATATGAGCTTAATATAAATTATTTTGATGCACTTTCACATCCAGATGATGAAGAAGATATTAAAATAAAAAGATTTATGGGTTCACAAGCTATACTTCTATCGTTGATGGGAGTCCCAGCAATTTATATACACAGTTTATTAGGCTCAAAAAATTACAATGAAGGTGTAAAAGAGAGCGGTATATACAGAAGAATTAATAGAGAGAAGTTATTATTAGAAAAATTAGAAAAAGAGCTAAATGATAAAAATGCATTAAGAAATAAGATTTTCAGTAAATATGTGGAGTTAATCAGAATAAGAAAAGCAGAGAAAGCATTCCATCCAAACGCAAAACAAAAAGTAATTTTTGCAAATGAATTTGTATTTTCATTTGTACGAACTTCTTTAGATAATGAAGAAGCTATAATAGTATTAAATAACGTATCAAATGAAGAGCAAAAAGTTAAAATAGAGTTAAAAGAATATGGATTAGAGAAAGTAAATGTTTTAAGAGATCTTATATCTAAAGAAAAGGTTAATGTAGATAATGGAATAATAGAAATCACACTTAAACCTTATCAATTTATGTGGTTAAAAGGTTAAAAAAACCGTCTACCTCTTAAGTTTCAACTAGAGGTAGACGGTTTTTCTATAATCCATAGGAAATTATATATCTCGTTAAATTGTGGATAATTTTAAATATAATTTCCGTTTATGGATTTCAACAAAATCTACCTTGATTTGTTTAAATCGAAGATTTTGTTCATTAAGTAAACAAAGTTTACATGTAAACTTTATATACACTTTTGTGAAATGTTTAAATATCTATGTTTGACAAGATTGAAGAAATTAAGTGTAAATATTTTGTTCATAGAATAATTTTCAAAGCATTAGTTTAATAGCAAATAAGGGGGTTTATATTTGCTTTTAAGGTGTCAAAGTTATTTTAAAACTTGGCATAGAATTTGCTATTCCATTTAAGTAAAAAATTTTTTTTTAAACCCAAATGTTAAAATATTAACAAAAGCAAATTAAAATTTTATAAATTGAAGGAGGATAAAGAATGGATTTTCGTATTCCAAAAGAGCATGAAATGCTACGAGAAATGTATAGGGAGTTTGCTGAAAAGGAAGTGAAGCCTCTTGCAGAAGAAGTTGATGAAAAAGAAATGTTTCCAGTAGAGACAGTAAAAAAATTAGCTAAGTATGGTTTTTTAGGCATACCATTTCCTAAAGAATATGGTGGGCAAGGTGGAGATAATTTAGCTTACATTATGGCTGTTGAAGAAATATCGAAAGCATGCGCTACAACAGGAGTTATTGTATCAGCACATACCTCTTTATGCGCAGCACCGATATTTGAGTTTGGTACAGAAGAGCAGAAGCAAAAATATCTAGTTCCACTTGCGAAAGGTGAAAAGTTAGGAGCATTTGCACTAACTGAGCCAAATGCAGGTACTGATGCAGCTGCACAACAGACTAAAGCTGTATTGGATGGTGATTATTATATATTAAATGGTTCAAAAATTTTCATAACAAATGCTGGATTTGCAGATGTATATATAGTTATGGCAATGACAGATAAAAAGAAAGGGGTTAAGGGAATATCAGCTTTTATTGTAGAGAAAGATTTTGAAGGATTTAGTGTTGGAAAGAAAGAGGCGAAAATGGGTATAAGAGGTTCTTCTACATGTGAGCTTATTTTTGAAAATTGTAGAGTGCCTAAGGAAAATTTACTTGGCAAAGAAGGACAAGGATTTAAGATTGCTATGAAAACACTTGATGGTGGACGTATTGGTATAGCAGCACAAGCTTTGGGTATTGCTCAGGGAGCAATTGATGAAACTGTAAAGTATGTGAAAGAAAGAAAACAGTTTGGTAGAGCTTTAGCAAAGTTTCAAAATACACAGTTCAGTTTGGCTGATATGCAGACTAAAACTGATGCAGCCAGATTGCTTGTATATAGAGCAGCAAAGGCTAAAGATAACAACGAAAGCTATGGTGTATATGCAGCTATGGCTAAGCTCTTTGCATCGGAAATAGCAATGGAAGTTACAACAAAAGCTGTCCAGTTACATGGAGGTTATGGATATACAAGAGAATATCCAGTTGAGAGAATGATGAGAGATGCAAAGATAACTGAGATATATGAAGGTACTTCAGAAGTCCAAAGAATGGTTATTGCTGCTAGTATGTTAAGATAGGAGGGTTTTAAGGTGAGAATAATAGTTTGTATTAAACAGGTTCCTGATACTACTGAAGTAAGACTAGACCCAATAACAGGAACATTAATAAGGGAAGGTGTACCTAGTATAATAAATCCAGATGATAAAAGTGGATTAGAAGCAGCTTTGAGGTTAAAAGATGAAATTGGTGCTGAAGTAACAGTATTGACTATGGGACCACCACAAGCAGAAAAAGCATTGAGGGAAGCTTTAGCAATGGGAGCAGATAGAGCAATATTATTAAGTGATAGAGCGTTTGCAGGTGCAGATACTTGGGCTACATCCTCGACACTTGCAGCAGCTATAAGAAAGTTGGATTATGACTTGATAATCGCTGGAAGACAAGCTATAGATGGCGATACTGCCCAAGTTGGGCCTCAAATAGCAGAACATTTAGGGCTTCCTCAAGTCAGTTATGTAGCAGATTTAAAATTGGATAATGATAGATTAATTTTAAAGAGAATGTTTGAAGATGGATACTATTTAATTAGAGTAAAAATGCCTTGTTTAATAACTACTCTAAGTGAGATGAATACTCCTAGATATATGTCAGTAAGTGGAGTATTTGATGCTTTTAGAGAAAAAGAAATAATAAAATGGACTTTAAAAGATATAGATGTTGAACTTTCAAATATTGGTTTAAGAGGTTCTCCGACAAAAGTTAAGAAATCTTTTACGAAGGGAGCAAAAACAGCCGGTAAGGTATATGATGTGGATCCAAAAGAGGCTGCACAAATAATAGTGGAAAAGTTAAAGGAGAAGTTTTTTATCTAAATTTGGTATAGATTAAGGAGGGAGTACCTTGAATATTAAAGAATTTAGAGGTGTGTATGTTTTTGTTGAGCAGAGAGAGGGTGAAATTCAGAGAGTTTCATTGGAGTTAATTGGAAAGGGTAGAGAGATTGCAAAAAAAATAGGCGAGTCTGTTACGGCTGTTATACTTGGGTATAATATAAAAGACAAAATAGATACTCTAATTTACTATGGAGCTGATGAAGTTATTTATATAGATGATGAAATATTAGATGTTTATATGACTGAACCTTATACTAAAGCTTTAACAGAAGTAATAAAATCAAGAAAGCCAGAAATATTTTTAATTGGTGCTACGGCAATAGGTAGAGATTTAGCACCTAGAGTTTCAGCTAGAATACATACAGGGCTTACAGCAGACTGTACTTCTTTAGATATAGAAGAAGAAACTAGAAATCTTTTAATGACAAGACCAGCTTTTGGTGGCAATTTAATGGCTACAATTGTCTGTCCAGACCATAGACCTCAAATGTCTACAGTAAGACCTGGAGTTATGCCATTGCTTGAAAAAGATGAAAACAGAGTTGGAAAGATTGAAGAGTTTAAAGTTAATTTTTCTAAAGAAGATATAAATGTTGAAATATTGGAAATAGTAAAAGAGAAAAAGCAGAAAATAAAAATTGAAGAAGCAAGTGTATTAGTTGCAGGGGGAAGAGGTATTGGTAAACCAGAGAAATTTGAATTGCTTAAAAAACTTGCAGATAAGCTTGATGGATTAATTGCAGCCTCACGTGCAGTAGTTGATGCTGGATGGATTGATAGAGAACATCAAGTAGGACAGACTGGGAAAACAGTTAGACCTGATTTATATATAGCATGTGGTATTTCAGGAGCAATTCAACATTTAGCTGGAATGGAAGAATCAGATTTTATTATTGCAATAAATAAAGACCCTGAAGCTCCTATTTTTGAAGTTGCTGATATTGGTATTGTTGGAGATGTAAATAAAGTAATTCCTGCATTAATTGAAGAAATAGAAGCTGTGAAAAAATCAAAAGAAATGCAAAACTCTCTTGACTAAAAGTCAAGAGAGTTTTTTTATAGTAAAATTACTGATGTTTTGTTTTTAAAATGCTAATATGATATAATTTTAACAAAGTCTATTTATATAAAGGGTGAGAGTGCAATGGAATTTGCAAGTAGTTTTAGAGAAGTTTTTAAAAATATGACTGACGCAGTAATAGGAATAGATAAATTAGGTAATGTTGTTATAATTAATGAAGCTGCAAAGAAAATATTTGGATTTGAAACTATAAAAAAGAAAAAAATAGAAGATTTTATATTGAGTATTAAGCTCAATATAGTATTAGAAACTGGAAAAGAAGAACTAGAGAATAATTTTATATATAATGGAAGAAAATTTGTTTTAAACAAAATACCTGTATTTAAAGATGAAAAAGTTGAAGGAGCAATAGCTTTATTTCGTGAAGTTACAGATTATAGTAAATTGATAAAAATAATTAAAGAAGATAAAGTACATTTAGAAATACTCAATACAATTTTAGATGTATTAAATGAAAAAGTTGTTGTAGTAGATGAAAAAGGAATAATTACTATGATGAGTAAAGCATATAAAGAATTTATTGGTAGCCCTAACCCTGAAGGTAAGCACGTCACTGAAGTTATAGAAAATACAAGAATGCATATTATTTTAAAAACAGGAGTAATGGAAATTGGTGAGATTCAAGAAGTACAAGGTAATAAAATGGTAGCTATGCGTATTCCGATAAAAAAGAATGGAAAAGTAATTGGTGCTGTTGGAAAAGTTATGTTTAAAGATGTGAGTGATTTAGTTACTTTGACTAATAAAGTTAATAGATTAGAGCAAGAATTAGAATATTATAAGAGTGAATTAAACAAAGAAAGAACTGCAAAATATTCATTTAAAGATATAATTGGCAGTAGTGCTAGTATTCAAGCAGTAAAAGAATTGGCTATGAAAGTAGCAAAAACAGATTCGAACGTTTTGATTACAGGAGAAAGTGGAACAGGAAAAGAGCTTTTTGCACATGCTATTCATAATGCTAGTAAAAGATATTTAGGTCCGTTTATTAGAATAAATTGTGCTGCAATACCAGATGAACTACTTGAATCTGAATTGTTTGGATATGAAGAAGGTGCGTTTACTGGTGCTAAAAAAGGTGGAAAGAAAGGAAAATTTGAACTAGCTAATGGAGGGACGATTTTACTTGATGAAATAGGGGATATGCCTATCAAAATGCAGGCTAAACTTTTAAGAGTAATCCAAGAAAAAGAGATTGAAAGATTAGGAGGAAATGTTGTAAGAAATATAGATGTTAGAATAATAGCGTCTACAAATAAAGATTTGGAGATACTTGTAAAACAAGGATTATTTAGAGAAGATCTCTATTTTAGACTTAATGTAATGCCTATTAAAATACTTCCTTTAAGAGAAAGAAAAGAAGATATCAGTATGCTTGCAAAAAAACTTCTTGTAAAAGTATCTAGTAGACTAGGAAAATATGTGGAAGGTATTTCGGATGATGCAATAAAATGTCTTGAAAGTTATGATTGGCCTGGAAATATTAGAGAGTTAGAAAATGTTATTGAAAGGGCAGTAAATTTATTAGATTCAGATTTGATTATAAAGCCTGAGCATTTGCCTGAAAAAATAACTAAAAAAAGATCAAAGAAATACGTTTGTGAAGAAAAAAGTTTAAAAAAAATAATAGAAGAAATAGAGAAAGAAATTATTTTCGAATGTTTAGAAAAAAACAATTGGAATAAAAATAAAGTTGCTAAAATACTAGGAATTAGTAGAATTGGTTTATATAAGAAGATAGAAAGATATAATTTACAAAGTGTGCATTAGATAATTAGTTTATCTATTGAAATATATAAATATTAAGCGATAAAATAATTATAACTAATAGAATCAAGGGGAGGAGTTTTGTGAATAGAAAAAAAGTTTATATAACACGAAAAATACCTGATATAGGAATCAACCTTCTAAAGCAGCATTTTGAAGTTGAAATTAATATGGAAGATAGACCTTTAACTAAAGAAGAATTAATAAGCAATATTGAAGATAAAGATGCTGTGTTGTGTCAATTAACAGATTTGATTGATAAGGAAGTATATGATAGGGCTAAGAATGTAAAGATATTTGCAAATTATGCAGTAGGATTTAATAATATAGATGTTGATGAGGCTACAAAAAGAGGTATTATTATTACAAATACGCCTGGTGTGCTATCAGATGCAACTGCTGATTTAGCTTGGACTCTTTTATTAAGTGTTGCAAGAAGAATAGTTGAAGCTGATAAATATACTAGAGCTGGAAAGTTTAAATGTTGGTCTCCGACTCTTTTTTTAGGGCAAGATTTGGTTGGAAAGACTTTAGGCATAATTGGTGCTGGTAGAATAGGTAAGACGCTAGCTAAGAGGAGTATTGGGTTTGAGATGAAGATTTTGTATCATAATAGAAAAAGAGATGAGGAAATGGAAAAAATGTTTAATGCTAAGTGGGTTGATAAAGATACTTTGTTAAAAGAATCAGACTTCATTTCTCTTCATGTTCCACTTACAAAAGAAACTTATCATATGATTGGAGAACGTGAATTCAAATTAATGAAAGAGACTGCAATTCTAATAAATACAGCTAGAGGTCCTGTGGTAGATGAAAAAGCACTAGTAAAGGCTTTAAAAGAAAAAGAAATCTGGGGAGCGGGATTGGATGTTTATGAAAAAGAACCAGAAGTAGAGGAAGATTTAAAGAAAATGGATAACGTTGTTTTAGTGCCACATATAGGTAGTGCAACTATTAATACGAGAGATAATATGGCGAAAATAGCTGCAAAAAACATAATAGCTGTATTAAACAATGAAAAACCATTAACTCCTGTAAATGATATATAAGTTAAAATATAGGCTTAACAATATGTTAAGCCTATATTTTATCCTCCTAATGTTATGTCCTGTTTATCGTACCATTCAAGAGCTTGGTAAAAATGCTCTTCTCTAAAATCAGGCCAGTAATCATCAATGAAATAGAAGTCTGAATAAACTGTTTGTAAAGGTAAAAAACCACTTAATCTTTTTCTACCTCCCCAGCGTATAACTAGGTCTATTCTTGAAATATCTTTTGAATGCAATAAGCCTATTACATTATTGGAGATATTTTTCTGATTTATTAAATTTTTTATATCCCATTGCCAACCATAGTTAACTAAAAAATTAACTTTTATACCTCCTTTACCAAATGTTTTTCTATTATTAGTATAAGGCAGTAATTCTTTAGGAAACATAGGAGAATCAGTATTACCTACTACTAACAAAGAAGCATCTTTATTTGAAAGTAATTCTACAGCTTTTATACATGCTTTAGTAAACGCTCTAGTTTGTATTGAAGGCCTTTTAGTATTATCCACAGTAAAACCATAAAATGTAAGCTCTTTAACTCCTATTTTTTTGCATAATTCAAACACTTTAATACCAGGGTCAAGACCTTTTTCATAGCCCATTTCTTTTGAAAGTCCTTTCCCGACGGCCCATCTTCTATTTCCATCAGGAATTATTCCGATATGTTTTGGTATTCTCATAAGTTTACCTCCGATTTTAATTTCAATTCTATTATTGCCATTTAATAATAAACTATAATCAATTTCTTGAGTATTGGAGATTTTTTGGCAAGAATATTATTGTTATTTCTTATTTCATACTTTAAAATATTAATTAAGCAATTAAATCAATTTAAAAAACAGAAAGAGTGGATAAATTGTTTGGCTATGTAACACCATATAAAGATGAATTGAAAGTTAGAGAATACAATACATTTAAAGCATATTATTGCGGATTATGTAAGACTCTTGGAAGTGAATTTAATCAAGTAGTTAGATTTGGACTAAATTATGATTTTACTTTTTTAGGTCTTTTGTTATCATCTTTAGACGAAGAAAGAGACAAGATAAAATTTGAAGGCTGTATTGCTAATCCATTTAAGAAAAAGCCTATTATAGTGAAAAATAAAAATCTTAGTTATAGTGCTTATATTAGTGTTATTCTAGTTTATTATAAATTGTTAGATGATTGGAAAGATGAAAGAAATTTACTTTCTTTAATGGGTATGATACCCTTTATTTTTCCCAAAAATAAAGCTAAAAACGTTTTTGAAGATAAATATTTAGCTGTTGTAAATAATTTAGACAAGCTAGCAAAACTAGAAAAAGAAAAATGTGATATTATTGATGAGAGTGCTGATGTTTTTGGTAAGCTAATGGAAGAGATAGCTGCATCGCCGTTTATTAGTGATGATAGGACGATAAGAGTTTTAAGATGGCTTGGGTATAATTTAGGACGCTTTATTTACGTATTAGATGCATTTAATGATATTGAAAAAGATGTTAAAGAGGGGAATTATAACCCTATTCTTTTACAATATAAATATAACTTAGAAGAAGGATTAGAAAGTTTTATTAATAGAGTAAGAGAACCTATAGAATTTACTCTGACATTTACGCTAGACAATTTGGCAAAAAGTTACGAATTACTTGATATAAAATATAATAGAAGTATAATTGAAAATATAGTTTACATGGGAACAAGGCAGAAAATGATGCAGATTCTTAAGAAAAGGAGTTGTAAAAAATGAAAAATCCTTATGAGGTATTAGGTCTTAGAGAAGGTGCAAGTGAAGAAGAAATAAAGAGAGCATATAAGAGACTTGTGAGAAAATATCATCCAGACCAATATGTTAACAACCCTCTTGCTGATCTTGCTGAAGAAAAACTAAAAGAAATTAATGAAGCATATAACATTCTTATGAATAAAAGGAATAGAAATAATGAAGATAATAATAACTGGAATTACTATCGATATGAAAGCGATAGTTATAATGAGTTCAATAAGGTTCGCAGATTAATTGATATGGGAAGACTTAAAGAAGCATATGATATATTAGAAAACAGTACGAATAGAGGAGCAGAATGGTATTTCTTAAAAGGAGTAATATTGTTGAAAAAAGGCTGGTATGAGCAAGGATATCAGCATGTTAGGAGAGCTGTAAATTTGGATCCAAACAACGTTGAGTATAGAAATGTATTAAACAATATTTCTTTTAGAAATGAAACTTATAGAGATGTAGGGCGAAATATGGGTTATGGGGGCGATACTTCTCTTTGTGAAATTTGTCAGTGTTTAATATGTACTGATTGTTGTTGTGAATGTATGGGAGGAGATTTTATTACTTGCTGTTAATGGGGGCAAATAATATGAGTAATTCAAGCAAGTCAAAAAAAGTAGCTCTAGGTGGTATTGTTGTATTATTATCTGTTTTGTGCCTATATTTAGCTTCGATATTACCTACTAATAAAATTTTTTTCTTTTGTTTGAGTACTGTTTTTATCGCTGTTATTATAATAGAATTTAAAACTTACTTTTCATTAATAACTTATGGAGCTGTCTCTATTTTAGGATTTATAGTTATACCTAACAAATTAATAATGATACCATATGTAATTTATTTTGGGTATTATGGAATAATAAAATATTATATTGAAAAAATAAATAATATTTTAGTTGAATGGGTAATAAAAATAGTCCTTTTCAACTTATTTGTCTATGTAACTTATATAATTACAGTAAACTTATTTGTTAGTAATTTATATATAAAACTTCCAATATGGCTTATCTTATTGTTATTACAAGTATTATTTATTATTTATGATATATGTTATAGCTTAGCTATCAATTATTATAAATATAAATTAAGGAAGTTATTAAGGGTTTGATGTGAAATTAACATTGAGTATTTAAAATATTTATGCTATACTTAATCAGCAAAATTGAATAAGACAGTTCGAAACCATCCTGTCTTTAAACAAAACTACGGGCCAGCTACCGATATAGGTAGTTTTAATAGAGAGGGCACGTATGCCCTTTTTTTGTACTTTTTGGATTTAATTGTTTAGGAGGTACTTAAGATGAAAACAATAGGGATAACTACAACCGTTCCAATAGAAGTTTTATTAGCTGCTGGATACAGAGTTATTGACTTAAATAATCTTTTTATTACTTCAGAGGATTATGGAAAATATATAGAGATAGCAGAAAGAGATGGTTTTCCAAAAAGCTCATGTGCTTGGATTAAAGGTATCTATGGGGCAGTTTTGGAAAATGAGATTACTGAAGTAATAGGTGTAATAGAAGGAGATTGTTCAAATACTAAAGTGTTGATAGAAGTATTAAAACAAAAGGGCATAAAGGTATATCCTTTTTCATATCCACATAGTCATAGCTTAAGTGATGTAAAGAAAGCAATAAAAGATTTTATGTCTTTATTTGGAGTTTATGAAACTCAAGTTGAGTTAATCAGAAAAAGACTAAACGATATTAGAAAAATTGCAAAGAGGATAGATGAGCTTACGTATATAGAAGGAAAAGTAAATGGGTTTGAAAATCATTTATATCAAGTAAGTTTGAGTGATTTTAATGGAAATATAGACGAATTTGAGGAAATGCTATTAAAAAAATTGCATGAAATTGAAAAAAGAAGTCCAGTAATGAGGAAAGTAAGATTAGGGTATATAGGTGTACCACCTATGACTGGTGATTTATATGAATTTGTAGAGAAATTTGACTCACATATAATTTACAATGAAGTTCAAAGAGAGTTTGCTTTTCCAAGGGCTGAAAATGCTAAAGATATTTATGAGCAGTATTATGATTATACTTATCCATATGATATTGGGTTTAGATTAGAAAAGATAAAAGAAGAAATTAAGAAGAGAAAAATAGATGGTATTATACATTATACTCAAGCTTTTTGTTATAGAGCAATCGAAGATATTATTATAAAAAAAGAATTAGATGTTCCAGTTTTAAATATAGAAGGTGATAAATTAAATCATCTAGATGCTAGAACTAAATTTAGAATAGAAGCATTTTTAGATATGCTTAGTGACTTGAAGGGGTGCTGAAGTTGAGAATTTTAGGAATAGATTTAGGAAGTAGAGAAGTAAAGGTTGTGTTAATGGAAGATGAAAAGATAATAAAAATGTTTAAAGTTAGTACAATGTCTTTTTATAGAGATTATTGCAACTTTGATGGAAAGATAGTAGTAGACTTGCAAAAGCTTAGTATTAAAGATGTAGATATAGCAATTTCAACTGGATACGGAAGAAATAATACTGATTTAAGAAAGTTTGAGCCCATCAATGAAATAAAGGCTCATGTATATGGTGCAATTTATCAGAGTGGTTTAAAGGATTTTATTTTATTGGACGTTGGTGGTCAAGATGTTAAAATTGTGAAAGTTGAAAAGGGAATTATAAGTGATTTGGAGCTGAATGACAAATGTGCAGCTTCATGTGGTAGATATTTAGAAAATATGGCTAATGTTTTAGAGGTTTCTTTAGATGAATTATTTAAACATTATAAAGATCCAGTTGAGCTTAATTCAACTTGTGCAGTTTTTTCTGAATCTGAACTAATAGGGAAAATTGCAGAAGGAGTTAATTTAGAATCGCTATGTTCTAGTGTTAATTTTTCTTTATACAAGAGATTGAAGCCGCTTTTGACAAGATTTAAAGGCAGAAAGCTAGTACTTTCAGGTGGCGTAGCTCGTAATAGTGCACTAATAAAATACTTAAGTGCAGATTATGATGAAGTAATTTCATTAGATTATCCTCAGTTTAATGGTGCCATAGGCTGCTGTTATTATGGAAGAATAAGATCGAAAAAAGAATAGCAATTATGGATGATAAGAAAGCATAAATTATTGATAAAGCAAGACAAGTTCAAATAAGGAAAGTATAAATATATATCTATCCAATAGGCTGATAACTGGTGGCTGACAGCTAATAATCTGCAGCCATCAGTTATTTATTTTTTGTCATTTGATAATCGAAAAACAAATGGCGAAGTCGTTATATCTATTTATGTTATAATTATATTAACAATGATAATATTTCTGCATCTAGGGAGGTATGACAATGATGAAGTTTATAAAAGCAACAAAAATGAAACTTTTAGTATTAATCTTATTGATTGTATTTCTTTTTGGTTGTACTGGAGTTGATGTATCGAATCAAAATGTATCAAATAATAGCTATAGTTTATTAAAAGTTCATTTTCTTGATGTTGGGCAGGCAGATAGTATACTTATACAATTTCCTAATGGTGAGACTGCATTAATAGACGGTGGCAATAGAGAAGATGGAAGATTTGTAGTTGAATACATAGAAAAAATGGGTATTAGTAGGATTAATTATATTATTGCAACTCATCCACATGAAGATCATATTGGTGGATTGCCAGAAGTTATAAAAAGTTTCGATATCGGAAAAGTGTATATGCCAAATAAGACAAGTAATACAAGAATATTTAAAAACTTATTGGAAGAAATAAAAAACAAAGGTCTAAAGATTATACAAGCAAAAGGCGGCTTAAGTATTATAGATACAGAGGACTTGAAGTTTACAATAATTGCTCCAAATTCTGAAAAGTATGATGAAACTAATGAATATTCAATAGTAAATAAGTTAATTTATAAAAATACTTCTTTTATTTTTACAGGTGATGCTGAAAAGGATTCTGAAGAAGAAATGATAAAGCTAGGTTATAATTTAAAGGCAGATGTTTTAAAGGTTGGACATCATGGTGGTAGGACTTCAACAAATTATGAATTTTTAAAAAGAGTTAATCCTAAATTTGCGGTTATATCAGTTGGTAAAGATAATGATTATGGGCATCCTCATAAAGAAGTTTTAAAAAGACTAGATAAAATGGGAATAAAAGTATTTAGAACAGATGAATTAGGAACTATAATTGCAACTTCTGATGGATATAAAATCAACTTTAATAAAGAAATTGTGAAAAATAATGATGATGCAACAAAAAATGAAAGAGATAAAAAAATAATTTATATAGGAAATAAAAAAACAAAGGTTTACCATACTACAACGTGCAAAAGTTTACCAAAACAAGAAAACAGGGTAATATTCAATAGTAAAGAAGAAGCAGAAAAAGCAGGATATAGGCCTCATAAAAATTGTATAGAATAGGGGGTATTTTTATTAAGGGTATAATTGATAGATTTGAAGGAGAATATGCTCTAATTGAGCTAGAGAATTTAAAAGTTATTAATATACTTAAAGATAACCTTCCACAGAATGCTAAGGAAGGAGATGTAGTAGTAATTAAAGATAATGAGTGTTATATAGATATAGAAGAAACACAAAGAAGAAAGGAGCAAATAGAAAAAATTTTCGAAGATTTATTTGAAGGTTAGGGAGTGGAATTTATGGAAAATGTATTAAATATTATTAAAGATAAAACATTAACATTTGAGCAAAAAGTGTTACAGTTAGCAAGAGAAGCTGAAAATTCAATAAATGTATTAAATATTAGTTCTGAAGCAAAAGAGTTTATGGATAAAGGCATTATATGTGACTTGTTTGAAGGTAATGCACCTTATAGACCTAGATATATATTGCCTGATTATAAAAAATTTATGGAGAATGGCAGTAGATTTTTAGGTTTAAAACCTGCCGAAAATCTGTTGGAAGCTGTTAATAACCTATTGATTTTATATAAACATGTACCTTCAATAACATCGTTTCCAGTATATTTAGGTGAAATAGATAAATTATTAGAGCCTTATGCAGCAGATGAAGATGAAGAATATGTATTAAGTATAATAAAATTGTTTTTAACTCATATAGATAGGACTTTAACTGATTCTTTTGTTCATGCCAATATTGGGCCAGAAGCTACTAAGGTGGGAAGAGCGATATTAATTGCAGAAAGGGAATTAAGAAATGCAGTACCTAATTTAACGCTAAAATATAGTAAAGACACACCTAGAGATTTTGCAATAGAGGCTGTAAGAACTGGATTAGAGGTTTCTAAACCGTATTTTGCAAATCATAAAATGTTTCAAAAGGATTTTGGTGATAGATATGGAATAGCAAGTTGTTATAATGGATTGCCTATAGGTGGAGGAAGTTATACATTAGTAAGATTAAATTTAAAGCGACTTGCTGAAATAAGTTCAGGAATTGACGATTTTCTTAATAGAGTAATTCCTTATACAGTAAAATTAATGGTTGAAGTAATGGATGAAAGAATAAGATTTTTGGTTGAAGAAAGTAATTTCTTTGAAAGCAGTTTTCTTGTTGATGAAGGTTTGATTTTAAAGGATAGATTTACAGCAATGTTTGGAATTTTTGGATTAGCAGAATGTGTTAACATATTATTAAATGCAGTGGACAAAATGGAGAAATATGGTCATTCTGAAAAAGCTAATAATCTTGGTATTAAGATAATCGAGAAGTTAAATAAAGAAGTTAATAATTATCATAATCCATATTGTAAGATTACTAAAGGTAAATTTCTTCTACATGCACAATCAGGTATATCTTCAGATATAGATGCTAGTCCTGGTTGTAGAATACCAATAGGTGATGAACCAGAAATTTATGAGCATATTTTACAAGCATCTATGTTTCATAAGTATTTTCCATCTGGGATAAGTGATATATTTACTTTCGATAGTACAGCGAAAAATAATCCAGAATACGTATTAAATATTATAGATGGTGCAATGGAAAGTGGTTTAAGAATGTTTTCTTTCTATTGCAGTGATAGTAATTTGATAAGAATTACAGGATATTTAGTTAAAAAATCAGATATGGATAGGCTAAAAAATGGATGCCAAGCGCTACAAGATACAGTTTCTTTAGGATTGGAAGCAGTTGAAAAGCAAGATCTTCTAAATAGAAAGGTAAGAAGATATGACTAAAGGTTATGTAAATAAAATTTTACCCTTTAGCTCTGTGGATGGGCCTGGAAATAGAACGGTAATATTTTTGCAAGGTTGTAATTTTGATTGTTTGTATTGTCATAATCCAGAAACTATTAACTATTGTATAAATTGCGGAATATGTGTCTATAAATGTCCATATAATGCACTTAGTATAATAAATAATAAAGTTATATGGGATGAAAAGTACTGTAAAAACTGTGATTTATGTATAAAAACTTGCCCAAATTCAAGTTCACCAAAAGTAAAATTGATGACTGTAGACGAAGTAATTGATTTTGTAAGAAAAATGAAGCCCTTTATTTCTGGTGTTACTATTTCTGGTGGAGAGTGCACATTACAGTATAATTTTGTTAGTGAAATATTTAAGGAAACAAAGGAAATAGGATTAACTACTTTTTTAGATTCCAATGGTTATATACCTTTAAAAAATCTAAGATTATTAGTTGAAAATATGGATATGGCAATGATAGATCTGAAATCGTTTGATAGAGATGAGCATTTAAAACTTACTGGAAAAGATAATGAAACTGTAATTGAAAACGTAAAGTATTTAGCAAAGATTAATAAACTGTATGAGGTCAGAACTGTAATAGTACCAGATATTTTAGATAATTACTATAATGTTGATAATATAAGCAAATTAATAGCCAGTTTAAATCCAAATATAAGATATAAGATTATCAAATATAGACCAATCGGAGTACGTGAGGGAGTACACTGCTTTGTACCAGATGATGAGCTGATGGAGAAATTATTTAATATAGCATCAAGAAATGGATGTAAGAATGTAATTTTGATTTAAATAAAGCCATATCTAGTGATATGGCTCCGATTGCCTACAAAACCTTTGCTATATTAAATATTTGCACGGGTTTTGTTGACAATCTGTGGCAACTGAAAGCCGCTTGATGTTAGTTATGCTTTGAAAATTAAGTTTTAAAGAGATTTTTATAAATTAATCAATTGTAAATAAATTACCTAAGTTTATTATTTTAATTTTTTTAAAGTTATTATCGATTTTTTTAATAATGTTTTTTGTGTCAAATATTATTGGTGTACGCATCTTTTTTACTAATTTTACGTAATTAATATTCTTAAACTCGTTATGATCTGCTAGAAGTAAAATCATATCGGCATTTTCTATAGATTGATTAATTGTTGAGGTTGCTATAATATCTGTTTTTACATATGGATCATATATTGTAACGATAAAGCCCTCATTTTTGAGGAGTTCTATGATTTTTAATGCTGGACTTTCCCTAATATCATCAACATTACCTTTGTAAGCAATTCCAAACACAGCTATTTTGGGCTTATTTATGTCTTTTGTAAGTTGTTTAACTTGTGATACTATATAATAAGGCATATTAGAGTTAATTTCCCTTGCTAAAGAAATGATTCTTGCTAGATAAGGGGTTTTTTGGATGATAAAATAAGGATCAACAGCTAAACAGTGTCCACCTACCCCTGGGCCAGGTAGATGTAGATTAACCCTTGGATGTTTGTTTGCAAGTTTGATTACTTCAAGCACATTAATCCGCAGTTTGTTACAGATTTTAACTAATTCGTTCACTAAAGCTATATTTACGTCTCTAAAAGTATTTTCTATTAGTTTTGTCATTTCTGCAGTTTTTGCATCTGTTATTAAAATTTCTCCTTTAATAAAGGATTTATAAATTTCAGCTGCTTTTTTTGCACAAATTGATGTGCAACCTCCAATTATTCTGTTATTATTCACCAATTCGTCCATTATCCTTCCTGGGAGGACCCTCTCAGGACAATATGCTAAATATATATCTTTGCCAACATTAAAACCAGCTTTTTCTATGATAGGTTTAATAATATCTTCAACTGTATGTGGTGGAATCGTTGATTCAATAATTATAATATTTTCTTTTTCTATATATGGTATAATCGATTTTATTGCTGTTATTACAAAACTTAAATCGCAGCATTTATTTTTGTTAAGCGGAGTTGGAACGGATATAATAAAAATATCTGCTTTTTCAGGCTTTGTTTTGGCAACTAAACGTTTTTTAGCTACCATATCGCTTACAATGTTACATAATTTTGGTTCGTTAATATGGATTTTTCCTTTGTTAACTGTCTCAACAATCTCTTTATTTATATCAATGCCAATTACTTGATATCCATTTAATGCTAGAATTGCTGAAGTGGGCAATCCTATATAACCAAGTCCTAATACGCAAATTTTTTTCATAACAAACCTCCTTTTAGCATTTAGGGGCTTTTATAACTTATGGTAAATATAACACGAAAATAATAAATGCTATCCTACACAGTAACCTTGCTTTTATAATCCTCTATATTACTATTAATAATGATACATTCTTTTAACAAATCTTTGTTTTGAATTTTCCAAGTATGTTCATTAGTACAATTATGTCGAATATATACATAGTTAAATCTATCAGTAGAATAGATTTTGAAACTATTATTTATACAATTTTTTAAGAATTGTATATCCTCATTACTGGATTTGTTTGGAAATTTTACTTTGTTAAATATTTCTTTTTTAAAAGTTAGTGTTGATCCTTTAATGAATTTAGTGTACATATTTTCATTGTTTGGATGCTTTATTGCTAATATTTTACTATCTTCAAAATAAATATAATAAGAGCATTTACCGATTATTTCTGCGTCAGTATATGAATATGCATTAATGATATCAACGAGATAATCTGGAGCATAATAATCAGAGTCATCAAATTTTGATATTATTTCAAATTTTGACTGTTCAATTCCAAAATTTAAACATTCACCTGACGAAATTTCTTCATTCAATTGAAATACTCTAATATTTTCATACTGTTTTGCAATTTGTTCTGCTTCGCATAGGTTTATGTTATTATTGTTTAAAATAATTATTAACTCTTTTTTGACATATTTTTGTCTATTAAAATTTTCAATAATATTGCTAATAAAATCAAATCGTTTGGTACAAGTAATAATTGACACACCTGGATCATTCGTATTTATGGTATTAACACCAATAGATACTAAAATAGTCTTTAATCTATGTTTATAAGTATGTTTTTTAAAAATTTCTCTTTGACCAAGTAATGATAATTTATCTCTTAATTCTTTGTCTTTTAATAAAATCTTTAAATATTTTTTTGTATCTTCTTGCGTTTTGCACATTTTAACAATATTTGGGAAAAAAATTTCTATTCCTTTAGAATAACTACTAATAATATTAGTTCCGCATGCCAGTAATTCGAATACTCTTCTTGAAAACATTGTAGAGCTATTTTCAACTGAATTAACATTTAAAAACACATCGTATCTTTTATAGATTTTACTCATTTCTTTATAAGGGAGGCCCTTTATTATATACGGTTGGTACTCATAGGGGAATTTAAATAAACTATGTTTATTATTATAATTTCTATCGTAAATGTGCAAATCGTATTGGAAAGCTGGTTTTAAAATTATATTCATATATTCTTTTCTTTTTTCATGTCCTTTAGCATACCAAGAACCTGCAAAAGCAACTTTTCCAAGTTTTTCTGTATCTTTATTAATTGGATTGTGGATTTTAGGTTGTGCAGCAAATGGTAAAGTATATACATGGTTGTTTCCTATTAGCTCTTTATACTTAGGAATACTTTCTGCATCTGTGGTAAAAATATAATCGAAAAGCTTTGCAGCATTAATAAATCTTTTGAAATTTACAGGATCCTCTTTGTTCCAGAAAACTGTTGGAATTTTGTTTTTTTTACACCAATCAACTATTTTTTTTAAAGTAGTATCACCAAATCTGTGCAAATCAGCGATTTTGTTTATCCATTGATTATTAATACCATTCCATGCTGACTCTACTAATAAAAGGTCAGGTTTTTCACATTCTAGTGTATTTTTCCAATCATATACTCCTAAGGGGATAAGTTTGCATTCATATTTGAAACATTCGTAACTAATTTCGTCTAAAATACATGCTATTTTTAAATTTGGGTTAGTTATTTTACAAGCTTTGTTATACACAATATTTTTAGTTTTATTTTGATCTGAAATATTTTTTATTATATTTAGTTTTTTTTTAGTATTTCAACAAGTGAATAGTTGACAGTCTTTATCATTTTTATATTACGATTAGACATTTTTGCACCCCTTTCTGGAGTTTATTATAATTTTAAAGTGTTTGCTTGTTACTTACATTTAAAATGAGAAATAAATAAAGAAATGCTAGTTATAAATTTTTATTTCCTATCTTATTTATATGATTTTATTTATTTTATGTGAAGAAATTATGGAGGGGCGTATTATTTTGTATAATTGATAATTGTGGAATAAAACTAATAAGCTGACTATTAGCCTAGAGTGATTTTCAGAAGACTATCGATATTTTTTGAAACGAAGAAGTATGAAGAGAGGAAAATTGACGAATTAACATCAAACCATAAAATGTATTTCAAAATAATATGATTATATAAAGTAGTATCTTTTAATTCAACGTATGTTTGTACTAGGTTATCCAAGTCTAAAT
Source organism: Caloranaerobacter ferrireducens (assembly GCF_001730685.1). NCBI lineage: Bacteria > Bacillati > Bacillota > Tissierellia > Tissierellales > Thermohalobacteraceae > Caloranaerobacter > Caloranaerobacter ferrireducens. The sequence continues at coordinate 60,990 of NZ_MDJR01000003.1, forward strand.
TAATTTGTTGGATTAATTTGTGTTTCCCATAAATTCTTTTAAAATTTCTTTTATTTTAAATTCGTCTATTATTATATCCTTATCTTTAACGAGTTTAAATGAGGTTGAATCATTGTTAGAATGAATAACGACAACATAATTAGCCTTATCTAAAATTTCATGAGGGACTTTAATAACATCTGTATGGCCACCAGGTAATTTATACCTTTTTCCTTCTATATAATCTTTAACTTTATATATTAACGTATAGAAAGGGGGAGAGGTAAAATGAATTTTTGCTAATCGGTTTTGTAGTGAATCATATAAATAACCGTTTTGGTTAATTAACGCTATAGTATTTTCTTTAGGCTTATATTCATGCAATTGTTGTATAAAAGATTTGTGATACATGTCATCAGAATCTAACCGTACCAAATATAAATATTCGTATCCCCTTATACATTCTAAAATTTGATAGCGGTGTTCACTTTGACTAACAAATTTAACGTTGTGTGGAAGGGTATCATAATTAGTAAGTGCTTGTTTCACTAATTCTCTCGTACTATCATCATATTGAATAAGGGCAATAAAATCCTGGTTAGTTTGAATTTTCAAGCTTTGCAAAGTGAACTTCATAAATATTAAGATTCGCTGGTTAATCCATTCTTTAGTTAATCTTTTATTACTAAATGTGCAGACATTGAATGGAATATCTATAATGATCTTTTTTCTATCCATATACTATTTCACCTCATATATTCAATTTTTTTATTTGGAGTAGATACTTAAATAGTTCCATTAATTAGTCAAATTCAATATTTTGGTTTCCTACTGTTTGATTATCAAATTTTAGACATTCAACCTTAAGAATGTTAATATTGTCTATTGTTGGCAATTGTTTGAGTTAGTATTTCAAAGTATTTTTTTCCAACTTTCTCTATACTGTACTTATCTTTAACTATTTTTTCTCCAATTTTTAATAAATTATTGCGTTTTTCAAGGTTATCTAAGAGTATAAAAATTTTTGAAATAGCTTCATTTTCATTATTTGCTTCGTATAGATAATAAGAAAGTTTATCATCTAATATTTCAGGTATAGCACCTACATTTGGCGCGACAACTGGGCATTTACATGCTAAGGCTTCTACTATTGTCATACCAAATGATTCATTCAAAGATGTGCTTATATATAAACCACCACTTTCAGCAGTTATAGAATATAGTCTTGGCATATCACTATATTCTACACGCGGTAACCATTTAAAATCATTAAATAAGTCAAAATAATTTACTTTACTCAATAGTTCATTTACTACTTTATCAGGTGCTGTATATCCACCAACTAACCAAAATTCACAATCTTGCCTTCTTTGCTTTATTGAATGAGCAATTGAAAGGAATGATTTCCAATTTTTATGATTATCCAGTTTCCCAACCCATAATATTATCTTTTTATTACTTTTTCTTTCTATTTTTTGGTATTTAAACAACTCAGTATCTAAGCAATTTTCTACAACATAAACAGGCTTAATATCATCAAATTTAAATTCGGATGAAATACGTTTTTTTAAATATTTTGATGGGGTAATTATCGCATCCATTGGAGCGTTTTCTCGTAAATCATTCAACGCTTTTAAATTAGATGTTGTTGTATGAACTTCATTTATTACTACACCATCAAAATTAGACATTTTGATTGCTTTATACACTTCATTTGTATCAATGACAATTATTACATCAAACTTGTTTTTATTTATATATTCAACTATAGCATCCAAATTTTCTAATATAGCTACATAGGGGTAGTTACCAAATGTAATTCTTACCCCATAGTCTTTTAAAAAACCAAAATGTGGCTCGCAAAACTTTTTAAGGTATTTTAGCCTATTTGCTAATTGTGTGCTAACTCCACCTAATATACCATATCTATATAAATAAAGAATTTTCATTATTAAACCTCCTTTTTTATATCCCATTATTTCTTGATATAAGCTTAATTAAATCTGGATTATCTAATGTTTTATTTCCCCAAATTAAAAATTGCTTAGCTCTATTTTCCCATCTATTATTTGCCAAAAACTTTTCTATAACTTTGACATCCATAGAAACGGTTAAAGCCTTCTGAATTTGCAAAATAAATTCATTAACATTATTTGCAATAAATACATATGGATAATCATGGATCTGTGGCATTCTAAAAGAAACAACTGGCAAACCTAATCCTAGATATTCATATACTTTAATTGGATCAACGGCATTACTAAGTTTACCAATTTTAAAAGGTATAATGGCAACTCTCCATTTTTTTGTAATTTCTCTTATCTCATTATGAATTTTCGGCCCCATATATTTGATATTAGATGGTAAATTTAAATTATTAGGCATATGATGACCTATTATTTCAAAAGTCCAATCAGTTTTTAATTTTGCTATTTTTATTAATGATTCCCAATCAAACCATGAATCTGTTAAATGTCCAAAATAACCGATTACTGCTTTTCCATCTCTAGGAGCTATTTTTATTTTACTGTCTTTTATAAATTTGCTATCAAACGCATTCGGGGATAATTGAATTATTTTGTTTTTAGTATAGTTCTGTATTTTCTTTTGTAATGGCCGAGAGATTGCACATACAATATCACAATTGTTAACTATATACTTTTCGGCATTAATATCGAACCATTTTGCTTGTTTTACTTTATGAAATTCTTCCCAATCATCTCTTACATCATATATAGTTACCCATCCATTCATATTAAGTTGGTTAACAATTCTTACCAAATAAGGATATGGAAACGATACAACAAATATCTTTTTCTTATCCTTAAAATTAAACTTGATTATTTCGTCCATATATTCTAGTGTTTTGTCAATAGGTGATTGAAACAACCTATTATCTGGATAACTAGGAATTTCTTCATTCTTATGCCATCTCCAATACGAAAAAAAAACTGGTACATTCATTTCTAATAAAGTTTTTGTTAGTTTGATTGGCCTGTTACCACGCAGTTCTTGAACGTAAGTTGTTCCAGAAAACATGAAAATAATGTATTTAAAATTTCCGTTTGCGATTTGTTTTAGATATTTATCTATTTTTTCTTTGAACTTATCAACATTTTTAGTTTGGATAATGTTATTTTTATTTTGTTTTCTTGAAATATTTTTTTTTATTAACTCATTAGGTGAATTATTAAGAGGTTTAGCTGGTATAAGTTTTCTATGTTGTTCTTTCTTTATTACATCATTATTTTTCAACTTGAATTTCCCCCTTCATTTCCCTTTTTAATTATTCTAATAAATGAATATTTAAACTGATGACCTCAAAATAGATATTTTCTATTATATAGTATGAATGAATATTTTTATTGTGTTATAAAGACTTTTATTAATAGTTTTTTAATTTTAAATTTAGTAATAATTGAGTGTAAATAGCTAATATAAGATTTGATAATGTTAGTATAAAGCCATGGAAAAATTAATTAAACAATATAGAATTAAGTTAAGTGAGACAACGAGTTCATATGAATAAAAGATATAAAAAGAATTCAAACAAATAATGTTTTAATTACAGACTGTAGGCAAAATAGCAAAGAATCTTTTGAATCAAAAAGGATTCTCTTTCTTTTATGTCTAATATAATATATGAAAATAAATATAAGAGGTGGAGGAAAAAAGCTAGGTAAACAAAAAGAAGATAACAGAAAACAAATACAAATGGTTTCAGTAGATGAAGTAGTTTCAGAAGATCACTGAGTACATTAAGAAAAAATTATTAAGAGAAATGATTAACGAAGGTAATCTAAGTACAGCAGAAGATCTTCATTCATTTCTAAAAGACCTTTTTAAGAATGCACTTCAAGAAATGCTTGAAGCAGAATTAGAAGTAGAATTATGCTATGCTAAAGGAGGCAGAAAAAACAAATAGACAAATAATCGTAGAAATGGATATACAGATAAAAAAGTAAAAACACAATTTTGAGAAATGGAAATAGAAATCTCAAGAGATAGAAATGGAGAATTTGAACCAATAGTAGTTCCTAAAAACAAAAGAGATATATCAGGAATAGAAGAAAAAGTAACATTTTTATATGTAAGAGGAATGTCAACAAGAGATACATGATCAAATAAAAGATATACATGGAATAGAAATATCAGCTGAAATGGTAAGTAAAATAACTGATAAATTAATGCTTAAAATAAAAGAATGACAAAATAGACCTCTTCATCCAATATATCTACTTGTATTTATGGATGCTATACACTATAAAGTAAGAGAAGATGGACAAATTTAAAAAAGCAGCTTATGTTGTATTAGGAATAAGTATCCATTTGCCATAAAAAGCTGGTATGCTAACTCGGATGTGTTATTATCTTTCTTTCAGATAAAGCTCTATACAAGATTCTTTATTTAGCAAGTCAAAACGTGATGAAAAAATGGACTGCCCGTTATAAAGACTGGGATATAGTAATTAATCAATTAATGATATTCTTTGAAGGAAGGATAGAACCATATCTTTAAAAATAACTAATAACTTTTAATTCAGACCAAAATTATAAAGGAAATTTTTTGAGTGTTATTTTAATAAAAAGCAAACTTTTTCTATCATACAATTTGCTTCCAAAATTATACAGTTTTATACATATTACCTTATAATTTTGGCAATCATAGAAATAAATTTAAATAGTATTTATTACTATTTAGTTAATTATTTCTTGTCAGATTGGAGTTGTACTTTCTTAAAGCACAAATTTATTTACAGATTCCTTTTTCAGGGAATTTAATGATTATATTACAAAACCCCTGCATATATTAAATATTTGCAGGGGTTTTGCCGACAATCTGAAGCCATATCTAGTGATATGGCTTATTTTTCTCTTATTCGAATCTTATTAATAACTTTCCTTACCCCTTCAACACTCATAGCCAATTCTTTTGCTATTTCTGCATCTCTTCTAGTTTGTGCATATCCAGATAATGAGGCAATACCTCCTGTAACTGTACAAGCAATATCTTCTCCACTAAAATCAGCTCTATTTAATTTATCTCTAATCATATTAGTTATAGTAACATCATCAATTACTCCTAAAGTAGAGATTTGTGTATTATTTACAACATCCTTTACACCTCTGACTTCAGAGGCAATTTTCATTGCAATATGTGAATCTTTTAATGTGTCTACATGACCAACTAGATTTACAACACCATCTTTTACCTTAACTCCAATACCATTTATTTTTTCAGAATAACTGTTATTACGAAGTCTGTCGATAACTTCTTTTTCGATATGCTTATCTGTAATTTGCCCTTCAATACCTATAGTTATGTTGTTTTCTACTTTTCTAACTCCGTCAATATTATAAGCGATTTGCTCTGCGTATTTTTTTTCTGCTAGTACATCAACAAATCCAGAAAGATGAACGACTCCATCTCTGCAGGTTACGTTAATATCCATACTAGATGCTTGCATTTTCTCTTCTAATTGGTCTTTGATGTAATCAACTAATAATTCATCTTTTGTAAGATTTTCTTTCTTATCTTTAATATTCAAATTAAACACCCCTTTTAAACTATTTATATTAGTTTTACACATCATTGATAGAAATATGAATACTTGCTATTGCTTATATGAATTTTTCAAAACATTGATAAAATTTATTGCTTTAGTATTTTGTATCTTATATAATATGATTATCTTGGGTTAATCAACTTATTTAGAAGGGGTGTATAAACGATGCATAAAATGACGACGGGAAGAACTAGGAAAACGATTCCGTATTTGGATACTATTATTTTTTTAGGAATTATTTCTTTATTTTTTGGCTATTTAGGGGCGAATATGGGAATTAGTAATATGTTTTCGACTATTATGTCAACAGCTTACAAATTACTAGTTGATACTGTATTTTATATTATGGCAATAGCAGTATTAACTGGAGCTTTTGGTAAGCTTGCAACTGAATTTGGTTTAGTTAAATTATTAAATAAGATATTTTCTCCTCTAATGAAACCTCTATTCAATATGCCTGGAGTAGCTTTTTTAGGAGTAATAACAACTTATCTTTCTGATAACCCAGCGATTATATCATTATCTAAGGATGATGATTTTTTAAGTTATTTTAAGAAGCATCAAGTACCCTGCTTATGCAATTTAGGTACTGCATTTGGAATGGGTCTTATAGTTACAACCTTCATGACAGGCTTAGGGTATTTCAAAGAGGCATTAATAGGAAATATTGGTGCTATAATAGGAAGTATTATTAGCGTTAGAATAATGGCTCACAGAACTAAAAAAGTATTACCTGAAGAGCCAGAAAAAGAGATAAAAAACAAGAAAGATATAGATATTGAAGATAATATTATAGAACATGCACAAGGCAGCTTTTTTGAAAGGTTTTTGACAGCTTTCTTAGAAGGAGGTAAGCTAGGCGTAGATATTGGACTTAGTATAATTCCAGGTGTTTTAGTAATTTGTACTGTTATAATGGTTTTAACTTTTGGACCAGCTGATCCTTCTATTGGATATCAAGGAAAGGCTTTTGAAGGAGTTAGATTATTGCCAAGAATAGGAGAGTTTTTGTCACCTATTATAAAGCCTTTATTTGGATTTAAGAGCCCTGAGGCTATAGCATTTCCTATAACTGCATTGGGGGCTGTTGGAGCAGCTTTAAGTCTTGTTCCAAAGTTTTTAGAAAGTGGTATTATAGGTCCAAATGAAATAGCCGTTTTTACTGCGATGGGAATGTGTTGGAGCGGGTTTTTAAGTACACATGTTGCTATGTTAGATGCATTGGGACATAGAAAACTTATATCAAAAGCGATAACGAGCCATGTAATAGGTGGTATTGCTGCTGGAATTTCTGCTCACTTAATTATTTTGCTTTTGAATTTCATATAAAAATGTTAGACAAGGTGGTAATATGATGCATGATTTAGAAACAGCAAAAAAAATATTATTTGAGAAAAATTATTCTCTAGTTGTAGTTAAAAATGGTGAAGTAATATTTGTAAGTAGAGAAAAAGGGATAAAACCACTATTAAGTGTTGTTTTAGAAAAAGAAGAAACTATAAAAGAAGGAAGTTTAGCTGATAAAGTTATAGGTAAAGCAGCAGCGATGCTTTGCATAAAAGCAGGGTTTACATCTGTTTTTGCAGATATTATGAGTGAAAGTGCTATTAAAACATTAAAAGAATCTAATATAAAATACGAATACAACACGAAGGTGCAATATATATTAAATAGAGATAAGAGTGATATGTGCCCTGTTGAAAAGATAGCTCAAAGTCATGAAGATACAGCAAAATTAATAGAAGAGGTAAAAAAGTTTCTTAATGTAATTATTGATAAATAATATATAATTGTATTATAATTATTGTGATGTCCTAAAAAGGGGAGATGATATGAAAATCGCAGTTGTAGATGGGCAGGGTGGAGGTTTAGGGAAGTCGATTGTAGAAAAGATTAGAAGTGAAATTAAAGATGATATAGAAATCATCGCATTGGGAACGAATTCTTTGGCAACCTCCAATATGTTGAAGGCAGGAGCTAATGCAGGGGCAACTGGTGAAAATGCTGTAAAGGTAATGAGTCAAAAAGTTGATATAATTATCGGGCCAATAGCAATATTGATTGCGAATTCTATGATGGGAGAAATAACTCCAGTAATGGCTGAAGCCATATCGACAAGTGAAGCAAGAAAAATTATTTTGCCTCTTAATAGATGCAATGTCTATATAGCAGGTACACAAGAACTAAATATCAATCAAATGCTTGATTATATTATTGAGGAAATAAATAAAGCTAGGAAGTAAAACCATGAAGGTAATCTTATAGAAAAGATTATTTTCATGGTTATTTTTTTAAGGAGGGATTGAATATGAATTTAAACAGTAAAACTAGAGAAATTGTTTTAGCAGGATTATTTATTGCCATGGGTATAGTATTACCATCTTTATTCCACTTAACAGGTATTAGTGGGAAAGTTTTCTTACCAATGCATATCCCTGCATTAATAGCTGGATTTTTTGTATCATCTCCAACTGCATTTATTATTGGTTTTATATTGCCTTATTTAAATTCAATGATTACAGGAATGCCACCTTTATTCCCAATAGCTTTGATTATGTCTTTTGAGATAGGGTTATATGGTTTAAGTGTATCTATTTTCAGTAAAAAAATGAAGCTAAATACTATTATATCTTTGATTTTAGCAATGATTACAGGGAGAATTGGTGGTGGATTAGTAGCTTATATTTTATCTGTTCTTTTCGGAGTAAAAATAAGAGCGCTTATGTTTGTTAAAGGATCGATATTAACAGGTTTACCAGGAATAATAATTCAACTTATTTTTATACCTATAATAGTGTTAGCTTTAAGTAAATACAGTAATAGAGAAATTACTGAAAATAATACCCTATAGTAGTTTTGCTATAGGGTATTTTTTATCGATAAAATATTTGAATTAACCGAAGTTATACTGTATAATAATTTAAAATTATTAGTTGGGGGGAGTTTACAATGATTAGATTGCTTAATAATGAGGATTATGACATACTTATGGAATATATTAAGAAAGAAAAAGAGTTAAATTTGTTTATTATAGGAGATGTTGAAAACTATGGATTCAATAATGAATTTCAGAAATTGTGGGGAGAATTTAATCAAAAAGGAGAACTAATTGGTGTTTTATTAAAATACTTTGAGAGCTTTATTTTTTATTCAAGAGATGAATTTGATGTTGAAGGGTTTTATAATATTATGAAGAATGAAGAATTTAAGTTGTTATCAGGAGAAAAATCTATAGTTGAAAAATTTGAAAAACTGCATAGCTTTTCAAAAAAAAGAGATACATATTTCTGTAAATTAGATAAAGGTTCAAAACTTGAAGAGAATGAGTTATTGGCTAATGTAAGAAAAGTAGAGTTAGAAAATGTTGATGAGATAGTTAAACTATACAAATTAATAGAAGAGTTTTCTAGAGACATATCTGAAGAATCTATAAGGAAGAAATTTGAGGATAATACAGGTAGAGGATACTATATAGAGGAAGATGGAAAAATGGTTTCAGTTGCGCAAACAACAGCTGAAAACAGTACTTCTGCTATGATAGTTGGTGTTTGTACTCATCCAGATTATAGAAAGAGAGGTTATGCAACAGCTTGTATGACTAAATTATGTAAGGCTCTTCTAAATGAAGGAAAAAGTTTATGCCTTTTTTATGATAATCCAAAAGCTGGTAGGATATACAAAAGGTTAGGATTTAAAGATATGGGAATTTGGACAATGTACAATAAATAAAGGAGTTTTTATATATGGATAAGCTTAAAGTAAAAGATTTTTTGAAGGCATATGAAATGGCAAAAAAAGTTTATATGATAAAAGAAGTATTGATAGATGAAATTGAAATAACTCAAATAGTAAGAGATTATTGTATACAGAATAAATGTGAACAATATGGTGCAAACTACATGTGTCCGCCATATGTTGGTGATATTGAAGATTTTAAAAAGAAGTTGAAAACATATAATGCTGGCTTTGTAGTTATAGTTAGAGATAATATAAATAATCCAAATGATATGGAAGAATTCTATAAGCCTGCTTATAAGCTTCATAAGATTATGTTGGAACTGGAAGAAGAAGCAAAAAAACTAGGTTTTGAAAATTCTTATGCTTTGATTGGTGGGAACTGTAAACTATGTAAAGTATGTAATGCAAAACTTGGTATCAAAGAGTGTAATTATCCTGATAAGGCTAGACCTTCTTTAGAAGCAATGGGCATAGATGTTATAAATACGTGCAAGAAAATAGGTATTAATATCGAATTTAAAAAAGATGAAGTTACTTGGGTTGGACTATTGTTAATATAATTTTGCAATAAATAAATGAGGGAAATATTCCCTCATTTTTTGTGTTTAAAAATAGAAAAAATTACATATAAATATTGGCAAATGCACATAAAAAATGTATAATATAAATAGCATATGCCATAAATAAAAGTAATAGAGGAGGTCATCTAATGGAAAATAAAATTAACAAAATAATTGCAGTAATGAGTGGCAAAGGTGGTGTTGGTAAATCCTTTGTATCAAGTTTACTAGCAGTAAATCTGAACAGAGAAGGATATAAGGTCGGAATAATGGATGCAGATATTACTGGACCAAGTATACCAAAGATCTTCGGTTTAAATAAAGTAAGAGCTCAGATAATAGATAAAAAATTACAACCAGTTGAAACAAAAACAGGGATAAAAGTTATGTCACTAAATCTATTATTAGAAGAAGAAAATAAACCTGTTATTTGGAGAGGACCGTTAATTTCTGGAACAGTTAAACAATTTTATGATGAAACCAACTGGGGAGAATTAGATTACTTAATAATTGACTTACCACCTGGAACTTCTGATGTAACACTTACTGTTATGCAGTCTATGCCTGTTGATTATATCGTTGTTGTTACATCACCACAAGACTTAGTTAACCTTATAGTTGAAAAATCAATTCACATGAGTAAGATGATGAATGTTCCTATTTTAGGTATTGTTGAGAATATGAGTTATGCTGTATGCCCTGATTGTGGTAAAAAAATAGAAGTATTTGGTAAGAGTAAATCTGAACAAGTAGCAAAAGAAATGGGATTAGATTTAATTGCAAAATTACCTATAAATTCAGGATTTACACAATTATGCGATGAAGGAAGAATAGAATTGTTCAATCATGAATTAGAAGAATTTGCAAGTTTAGGTACAAAAATTTTAGAAAAAATGTAGGAGGAATGAACTATGAAGGTGTGTTTTAGTAGTGAAGGTAAAAGCTTGGATAGTCAGCTGGATCCACGTTTTGGAAGATGCAAATACTTTATCATAGTAGATACAGAAACAAATGAGTTCAAAGTAGTTGAAAATGAGGGTTTTGTATCAGAACATGGTGCTGGTGTTTCAGCAGCTAATTTAGTTGTAGATGAAGGAGCAGATATTGTTATAACTAGAAATATTGGACCTAACTCAATGAAAATACTTACAAGTACTAAAATAAGTATTTATGAAGGTCAGGCAGATACAATTAAGGCTAATTTGGAACTTTTAAAACAAGATAAATTGAATGAAATAAAAGAACCTAAAAAATCACACTTTGGATTACAGAACAGGTGGGGAAGGTAAAATGAAAATATCTGTACTAAGTGGAAAAGGTGGTACTGGAAAAACTACAGTAGCTACTAATTTAGCTTATTATTTAAGTAAGAAAGGAAAAAAGGTTCAGTATTTAGATTTTGATGTAGAAGAGCCTAATGGTTTCATATTTTTAAAACCTGAAATAAAAAATACTTTTGAAGTAAAAGTTAAAGTTCCACAAATTGATGAATCTTCTTGTACACAATGTGGTTTATGTGCAAAAAAATGTAATTTTAATGCTTTAGCAGTTACTAAAAATGGTGTTTTAGTTTTTGAAAAAATATGTCATAGTTGTGGACTATGTAGCTTAGTATGTCCAGTAAATGCAATTACTGAAACCGAGAGAGAAATCGGTAAAATTGAAATAGGTTATACTAATAATCTTAAAGCAGTTAGAGGAGTTCTTAACATAGGAGAACCTATGGGCATACCAATTTTAAAGAATTTAAAAAAACTAATAACTCCTGATTATATAAATATTATAGATTCTCCACCTGGTAGTTCATGCAGCGTTGTGCATTCAGTTGAGGGGTCTGATTATGGGATTTTAGTTACTGAACCAACTAAGTTTGGATTACATGATTTAGAGATTGCAGCTAATGTTATACGACAATTAGGAGTACCATTTGGTGTAGTTATTAATAAATCTGATGAAAATGACTATATTATTGAAGAATTTTGTGAAAAACAGGGAATAGATATAATTGAGAAAATACCATTTGATAGGAGTATTGCCCAAAAGTATTCTAAGGGAGAATTACTTGAAGATAAAAGCTTTATAGAAGTTTTTGAAAATATTTTTTCTAAAATAATGGAGGTTTCATAAATGAAGCAGATAGTTGTAATTAGTGGAAAAGGAGGTACAGGTAAGACTACTCTTACTTCTTCATTTGCATATCTTGCTAAGAATAGAGATGTAGCTGATTGCGATGTGGAAGCTCCAAATCTTAATCTTATTTTAAATAATACTCCAATAAAAAGAGAATTATATATTGGAGGTAAAATAGCTTACATTGATAAAGAAAAATGTATTGAGTGTGGCAAGTGTAGAAGTATATGTAGATTTGATGCAATAAAAGAAAATTTTGAGATAAATGATATAAAATGCGAGGGATGTGGAGCTTGTGTTGAAGTATGTCCTAATGAAGCAATTAAATTAGTTGACGATGAAACAGGAGATGTTATTACAAGCTCTATTGAAGGTGGAAAATTTTCGTATGCTCAGTTAAGGATTGGCGCTGATGGTGCAGGTAAAGTGGTTACTAAGGTAAGACAGTCACTTATAAGTGACAAGGAGAAACCAGAGTTAGTCATAATTGATGGTTCTCCAGGTATTGGATGTGTTGTGATATCTTCACTTACAGGTTGTAATATGGCTGTAGTTGTAACTGAACCAACACAGTCGGGATTAGAGGACCTAATGAGAGTATTAAGTTTAGTAGACTATTTTCATATGAAAGCTTATGTGGTTATAAATAAATTTGATATTAACCTGGAAAAAACAAAAGAAATTGAAGATTTTTGTAATGAAAATAATTTTGAAGTTGTTGGTAAAATACCTTTTGATCCATATGTAAGTAAAGCAATAAAGAAAAGCAAACCAGTAGTACTATTTGAGGAAAGTATTGCTGGTAAGGAAATTAGAAAAATATGGAACATAATAAATGAAAAGATTAAGGAGGTAGAATAATGAGAATTGCGTTAGCTGTTGATGGTAATTATGTATCACAACATTTTGGCCATTGTGAGGGATTTGAATTAGTTGATATTCAAAACAATGAAGTAAAAAATAGAATTTTTGTTCCTAACCCAGGACATAGACCAGGGTTTTTACCAAAGTTTTTAAGTGAAAAAGGAGTTAACACTATTGTTGCTGGTGGTATGGGGCAAACAGCTCAAGCTTTATTTAACGAAAATGGAATAGATGTTCTAGTTGGCATTAGTGGCAGTATTGAAGAGGTAATAAAAAATTATATTAATGGTACATTAATATCTACAGATGAGGTTTGTGAGAGACATGAGCATCATGGAGAATGTGGTCATTAGGAGAATTTTATGCAAGGCAAAAGATTAAGTTATATAGAAAATATCCTAAAGGAAAATGGTTACAGGATAACTGAGCAAAGAAGAAAAATAATAAAATTGTTTCTAGATAATCCGAATAAGCATTTTCATCCAACAGATATTCATGCTTTTCTCATTGAACAAGGAGAAGCTGTGGGTATTGCAACAGTATACAGAAATATAAAAATCTTGTTGGATAATGACATAATAGAGGAAGTAACATTTAATAGTTCAAAATTATACGAACTAAAACTATTTTCAAGAAAAAGTATCCATGCACATTTTATCTGTTTAAAATGTAAAAGAGTATTAGATTATATCGATGTAGATACTTCACTTAAATTGATTAAAATAATAAATGAAATTGAGAGAAGATATGATTTTAAAATTGAGGATAGTGAGATTACATTCACAGGTTTTTGCAAAAAATGTTCAATTGATGAGTAAGTTTAAAAAGGCCCGATATTTATAGGGCCTTTTATTTCTATTAATATCTAAAAAAACCACCAGATAATATTAATGGTATAAATAATAAAATAATCCACCAGTAAGAACCATAACCATGACCACGTCTTTGCTCTTCGTTTTCTTTTTCATTTTCTTTTTCCTTTTCGATTTCATCAATTACTTCAACTGGTGGTATATAATATCTATATCTTCTAGGCATAAACCAAAACCTCCCTTAAATAACTTATATACGTAAATATTTATATTCTAATACATGGTATGTAAATAGAAAATGATTTGTTACTTAAGAAAAAAAACGGCTTTCGCCGTTTATGTAATAGTTTATATTTTTTCTCTGATTATGCTTTCAACTTCATCTTCATTAGGAAATCTTCCTAATTCTTTTTTTGAAAAAATCAATTCATCATTAAACTTAACTTCAAAAACTCCACCTGAAGAAGGTAGTAATGTTATAGACTTAATTTTATTTTTATGTTCCTTAAGTAATTTTTCTGTAAGGCTAACTGCCTTAGGACGATATCCTCAAGTAGTACAGTATTCAATACTTATTTTATTTTCCATATTAAAGACCTCCTTTTAGTTTTATTATAACTATAAAATTAAAACATATCAAACAAAATATTGAAAACAATGTAAAATATAGCTATTTTGAGTTTAAACTGTAATAAAGTTATATATAACAATTGAATAATTAGTCATTAAAAAATACATACTAATATTGAAAACTTGATTAAAATTGAAGGAGTGTCTATATGGATACAAAACCAAATTTTGAAGAAATAAAAAGAAGGTTTAAAAATGCAGATTTAGATGAGAAAATTAGGATTTATACAACAACTCAAGGACTTACTGTTGAACAGTTTAAAGAATTATTAAGAATGTTTCCTATACAGCATTTAGATAAATTAGAAAGAGCTATGGCATAAACCCGATTTTTCGGGTTTTTCAATTTTCCTTTTCTTTTTGTTGATTTTACCAAACTTTTTAGAGGTGGGAAATGGAGAGTATTATTTTAAATATTATAGATAAATTGGTTAGTGGTAATAAGTTATTTCTTTATTTATTTTTCTTTTTTTCACAATACTTACAAATAATTTTCCCACCATATCCAGGAGATATGGTATTGGTTATAGAAGGATATTTGTCTGAACTTGTACATTTAAACATTTATTTTATATTAACTATTGCATGGTTTGGAACTTTTTTATCATCTTTAATGTTATATAAACTTGGTGAAAAGGAAAAAGAAAAAATACTACATTCAAAATTTATTAAATTTATATTCAATACTAAGAAATTTCTAAAATTAAAAAACATGTTTAATAGGCATGGCCCTGCTGCTATTTTTGTAAGTAAGTTTATTCCTGGTATATATTCATTTACAGTCTTAATAGCTGGAATTTCTGAGGCAGATAAAAAGTTAACCTATCTTACAATTGGAATAGTTAATATTATTCATCATACGATGTTGATTGTTTTAGGGAAAATATTAAAAGAAAATTGGGTAATAATTATTAATGTACTAAAAACTTATAATAAATATGTTATTATTGCAATGATTATTTTTACACTTTTCTATGTACTACTTACACGAGTCAATAAAAAGAAATTTGTTTAGCAGAGGGAGTTTTTATGGAAAAATATACAAAGTTGTTTGCATTAATTTGTATTGTCTGCTTACCAATAACTATGCTACTTATGAATTTAGAAATAGCAACATTTGATATTAGTTTTTTTAAAGATAAATATGAAGAATATAATATAGAAAATGTAACGGGAATAAGTGAAGAGAATCTAATGTTAATTACAGAAAAGCTTTTAGATTATCTTAAAGGTAAAAGAGAAAATATTATTATTTTTACAGATGTAGGAGGTAAAATTGAGCAGGTCTTTGAAGAAAGAGAATTATTACATCTAAAAGATGTAAGAGAGTTATTTAGGAAAGAACATGTTACAAGAAATTTGACTTTATTGCTAACTGTAGTTTCATTAATATATATATTTTACAAAGATAAAAATAGATTAAAAAAGATTTTAGTTATTACATCTTCAATAGAACTGTTTTTAGTTGGAATGCTTTACATATTGATATATTCAGATTTCTATAAGTATTTTACTTATTTTCATAAAATTTTATTTTCAAATGATTTGTGGCTGCTTAATCCAAAAACGGATATTTTGATACAAATGTATCCGTTGGAGTTTTTTAGCAGTATTACTTATAGAATATTTGCATTGTTTTTATTAGAAAATTTAGGTTTACTATTAATAGCTTTATTGTTGCCAAGCAGAAAACAGTCAAATCATATAGGTGTTTAGCCTATATGTTTTTTTGTATAAAAATTTTGAAAGAGGATATGATTATTAAAAACTGATAAAGCAGGTGATTTGAATGGATATAACAAATGCTTTGAAAGTTACAAAAAAGCATATAGACAGTTACAGAAATAAAAAGAGGTTAAAAAAATATTACTTAGAAGAGATGAAAAAAGGAAAGTCATACTTGGCTATAGTTCTAGATGGAATTATGTTAAGACTTATAATTACTTTTGGTTTCTTTTTATATTTTTATATTAAGACAAATGACTATTTGTTTAGTTTTGTAGTTGCTGTTCAGTTCTTTATAATAGTAAACTTGTTATTATATCAAATTAGTACTGTTAAACTTAATAAAGTAATTAAAAGGACTAATGAAGTAGTTGCAAAAGAAGAAATTTTAAAAGATTTATTAAATAAAACTCCATATGAATTTATAGAGTACTGTTATGATGTATTAGAAAATGTAGGTTTGGAAGATTTAAAAATGTTACATCAAAGAGATATTGATATGATAGGCGATTTTAAGGGGAAAAGCATAGGGATTAAATGTTTACAATATGAAGATGATTATAAAGTTACAATAAAGGATGTTAAAGAGTTTTTCTTATCTTTAAAAAAACTTGATATAGAATCAGGCGCTATAATAACAACATCAACTTTTACAGAAGATATTAAAGACTTTTTACCAAAGTTACAAAAGCATATAAGAATTTATCTGCTTGATAAAGATAGCTTCGTTGAGTTAATTAAAAAAACAGAATTATATCCTAAAGAGCGAGAAATTGAAAAAATAATAATAAATAGGATACGAGATAGAAACAAAAAAATTAGAGAATATAGAAAAAACTTATTATCAAAAGGAAAATCTTCTAAATATATTTTTTTAGGTATTATGATATATTTTCTCGGTAGAGTTACAAACTATCAAAAATATTATAGTATTGTATCTTATTTTTTACTTATTCTTGGATTAGCTTCAATAATTAAAAACGTTATAATATTTTTTAGACCTGAAATAGAAAAAAATGAAGATAGCTTCATATGATATTTACAATAATTCATAATTGATATAAAATTTTAGTAAGGTCAATTGGTACAAATTACATCAATAAAGATTTAATGGAGGATTTATGGGAAAAGTACTTGCAGTTATGGGCAGTCCTAGAAAGCATAAGAATACAGATACTTTATTAGACAGTGTACTGGAAGGTATTAAAAAATGTAATGTTAATATTAGGAAAGTTTATCTTAAGGATTTGAGTATTAATCCGTGTGTAGGATGTGATTATTGTTCTAAAACAGGAAAGTGCTTTATAAATGACGATATGAACGAATTATACAGTGAATTTAATGAAAGTGACGGTATAATAATAGCTTCTCCTTTATATTTTAATACAGTTAGTAGTTTAACAAAAATAATGATAGATAGATGTCAAGTGTATTGGTCTAGTAAATTTATCTTAAAAAATCCAGCTATTGATGTAAATAAAAATAGAATAGGAATGTTTATTGCTGCAGGAGGAGCTCCTTATAAAGAAGGGCATTTTGATGCATGTATCCCTGTTATAGATTTATTTTTTAAAGCTATTAATACTAGGTATAAATATAATCTATTAGTTTCTGATACTGATCGTTTCCCTATATGGGAAAGAAAAGATATATTAAATAAAGGTTTTAATCTAGGGTTAAAATTTTTTGACTAGGAGGGTGTTAAATGGCTATAGTGGAAGTTACTATAGTACCTTTAGGTACAGGGGATACAAGTTTAAGTAGTTATGTTGCTAAATGTCATACTGTATTAGAGAAAGAAAAAGATTTGAAATATATGCTAACTCCTATGGGTACAATAATAGAAGGGGACCTTGATAAAATACTAGATGTAATTAGAAAAATGCATGAAGTACCTTTTGCTGAAGGTGCAAAAAGGGTTTCGACGCAGATTAAGATTGATGATAGAAGAGATAAAGAAACTAGTATGGAAAGAAAGGTTAAATCTGTTGAAAGCAAACTGAAATAGACCCTATGGGTCTATTTTTTAGTGATACAAAATCAGAAAGGAGTATCTTTAATGCTTAGATATCTTACAGGAGGGGAGTCTCACGGAAAGGGTCTAATCGGTATAATTGAAGGATTTCCTGCTAATTTAAAGATAGATATAAATTTTATAAACAATGAGCTTAGAAGAAGACAAATGGGTTACGGCAGAGGGGGCAGAATGAAAATTGAAAAAGATAAGGTTGAAATACTTTCAGGAATTAGAAATGGTAAAACTATAGGAAGTCCTATAACATTATTTATTAGAAATAAGGATTGGGAAAACTGGAAAGATATAATGAGTATAGAGGAAACCAACTTAGATGAAAATGAAATTGTTACCAGACCTAGACCAGGTCATGCTGATTTAGCAGGTGCTATTAAATATAATCATTTAGATATAAGAAATGTTTTAGAAAGAGCAAGTGCTAGAGAAACTGCAATTAGAGTAGCTATAGGCAGTATAGCAAAACAGTTTTTGAAGGAATTCGATATCGAAATATATAGTCATGTTACTCAAATTGGAAAAATTAAGATTGAGTCTGATGACATTTCAATAGATAAAATCAAGAATACAGATAATTCTCCTTTGAGAGTAATAGACAGTGAATTAGAGAAGAAAATGATTAATGAAATAGATAAAGCTAAAAAAGTAGGTGATACTTTAGGAGGAGTTTTTGAAATTATTGCAACCAATATTCCTATCGGTTTAGGTAGTCACGTTAATTGGGATAGAAAACTGGATGGTAAGATTGCACAAGGAATGATGAGCCTTCAAGGGATAAAGGGCGTAGAAATAGGCATTGGTTTTAGAGCTGCAGAATTATTTGGTTCACAGGTGCATGATGAAATATACTATGATGATAGATATAAAAGATATTCTAATAATGCAGGTGGTATAGAAGGAGGAATTTCAAATGGAAGTTCAATTGTTGTAAGAGCTGCAATGAAACCAATACCAACATTAAGAAAGCCTCTCAGAAGTGTAGACATGAAAACGAAGGAGGAATTTGAAGCCCAAAAAGAAAGGTCAGATGTTTGTGCAGTGCCATCTGCCAGTATTGTAGCTGAGAATATCTTAGCTTGGATACTAGCAAATGAAATCATGATTAAATTTGGAGGAGACAGTATAGAAGAAGTAAAAGACAACTATAATAGATATATTGATTATGTTAATAGTAGGTGATACTATGGAAATATTAAGTGTAGACCTGAAGGATAGAGGGTACAATATATATATTGATAAAGGAATTTTGAAGAATATAGACAATATTTTACTAGAATGTGGAGTAAGTGATAATGTTTTTATTATCACAGACCGTAATGTAGCCAAATACTATTTGGATATTTTACTATCAAAACTTAGTTCAAAAGTTATAGGTTATTATATTCTAGAGCCCGGAGAAGAAAGTAAAAGTATAGCTACTGCTAAAAAAGTATATGAAAAAATGCTTGAAACTAGATGTGACAGAAAAACTACTATACTTAGTCTTGGTGGAGGAGTTACAGGAGATTTAGCTGGTTTCGTAGCAGCAACCTTTATGAGAGGGGTTAACTTTATTCAGATACCTACAACTCTCCTATCACAAGTAGACAGCAGCGTTGGAGGAAAAGTAGGGGTTAATTTTAAGAATTACAAAAATATTATAGGCTCGTTTTATCAACCTAAAGGAGTAATAATAGATACAGAAACGCTTAATACTTTAGATGAAAGAGAGATTATCAGCGGTTTAGGTGAAGTTTTTAAATACGGTTTAATAATGGATTATGACTTTTTTTTATGGTTAAACGATAATTTGAATAGTATCTTGAATTTAGAAAATAACTATATTGTAAACATAGTGAAGAAATCTTTAAATATAAAAAAAGCTATAGTTCAAAAAGATGAGAAAGAAAATAATCTAAGGAAAATCTTAAATTTTGGTCATACAATTGGGCATGGTATAGAAACATTGGATAACTTTAAAACTTTTAAACATGGTGAGGCAGTAATATTAGGTATGATGTTAGAAAGCTTTATAAGTAGAGAAATGGGTTTGATAGATGAAAAATATTATACAGAGATAGTTTATAGTTTAAGTAGATTAGTGAATCCAGTAAAATTTTCAGATTTTAAGCAAAAGCAAATAATGGGTGCTATAAAGCATGATAAAAAAAATGAAAAAGGAAGGATTGTTTTAGTACTTCCTATTGGAAAAGGGAAAGTTAATATATATAATAATGTTGATGAAAAACTAATTGAAAGAAGTTTAAAGGATGGAGTAGTAATATGATTATAAAAGGTGGTAATTTATCAATTAAAGGAGAAGTAAAAGTTCCTGGAGATAAGTCAATTTCTCATAGGGCGATTATGATAGGTTCTATTGCAGAGGGCAAGACAGTAATACATAACTTTTTAATGGGAGAAGACTGTCTTTCAACAGTAGAATGTTTTAGAAAATTAGGGGTAAATATACATATTTCTGATGGAGAAGTTGTTGTAGAAGGCGTAGGCTTACATGGTCTTAAAGAATCAAAAGACATCTTATATGTAGGAAATTCAGGAACTACAATAAGATTAATTAGTGGTATTTTAGCAGGTCAAAATTTTTCAGTGGCTATTACAGGTGATGAATCAATACAAAAAAGACCTATGGATAGGATAATTAATCCTTTAAGGATGATGGGAGCAAATATTTCTGGTTTATCAGATAAATTTCCTCCTTTAAGAATTGAGCCGACAGAAAGTCTAAATGGAATTGAGTATAAACAACCAATACCTAGTGCACAAGTTAAATCTTGCATCCTCTTAGCAGGATTATATGCTAATAACGATACAAAGATTTTGCAACCAAGTATATCTAGAGACCATACAGAAAGAATGCTTAAATATTTTGGAGCTAATATAATAACAAATAATAATGAAGTATATTTAAAGCCTGGGAATAAACTTATGGGAAAAGAGGTTTATGTTCCAGGAGATATTTCATCAGCAGCTTTTTTAATAGTTGGAGCCTTAATATTAAAAGGATCTAAAATATTAATAAGAGATGTAGGATTAAACGAAACCAGATCAGGTATATTAGATGTCCTAATTAAAATGGGAGGAAAAATAAAAATATTAAATGTAAGAAATGTAAATAATGAGCCAATAGGAGATGTTTTAGTTGAATATTCAGAATTAAAAGGTATAGAAATAAAAGGAAATATGATACCTAGATTAATTGACGAAATTCCTATTATTGCAGTAGCTGCTACTCAAGCTAAAGGTACGACAATTATTAAAAATGCAGAAGAGCTGAAAGTTAAAGAAAGCAATAGAATTAAAGCAATAGTAAATGAGCTAAAAAAAATGGGGGCTAATATTGAAGAATTAGATGATGGTATGATAATAAACGGACCTTCTAAATTAAAACCAGCAAATCTTAGTACGTACAATGACCATAGGATAGCTATGTCGTTAAGTATTGCAGCTTTAAGTGCAGATGGAGATTCAAATCTACAAGAAACAGAGAGTATAAACATTTCTTTTCCAGATTTTTTTGAAACACTTAAATCTATAATAATACAAGATAAATAAGAAGACGCAGCGATAAACAAAAAATATTGAATAAAATGAGCGTTTTATTTGATTTTTACTAATAAAAGATTTATAATTTTAATGGTATATTTCATTTCCAAGGAAATAAGCTATAACTTTTGATGATTTTTTTATCAAAAATAGATTTATTGTTAAGAAGGAGGATTATTATGAAAAAAGAATTACCTATAGCTTTGTCAAACAGACATGTTCACTTAAGCAAAGAGCATATTGAAAAGCTGTTTGGAGAAGGATACGAATTAACTAAAATGAAAGATTTATCACAACCTGGACAATTCGCAGCAGAAGAAAAAATAGATATCGTAGGACCAAAAGGTACTTTAAAAGGAGTTAGAGTATTAGGACCTGCAAGAGGAGCTACTCAAGTTGAAATTTCACTTACTGATGGATTTAAGTTAGGAGTAGTGCCACCAGTTAGAAATTCAGGAGATTTAGCAGGAAGTCCAGGAGCAAAGCTAGTTGGACCTAAAGGTGAAGTAGAGTTAAAAGAAGGAATAATTGCTGCAGCAAGACATATACATATGCATACAGATGATGCAGAAGCTTTTGGAGTTAAGGATAAAGATATAGTAAAAGTAAGAGTAGGTGGACAAAGAGGATTAGTATTTGAAAACGTACTAGTTAGAGTGAGTCCTAAGTATGCTCTTGAAATGCATGTTGATGTTGATGAAGGAAATGCAGCAGGAGTTAAGAATGGAGATATGGTTGAATTAATAAAATAATAAATGTAGCAAAAAATATAATAACAAATGATATAGGAGGTAGATATAAATGAAAAACATAGCATCAATGATAGACCATACAATACTTAAGCCAGACACAACAAAGGACAAAGTAAAAAAAGTATGCGAAGAAGCAAGAAAATATGGTTTTGCTTCAGTATGTGTTAATCCATACTATGTAAAATATGTTAAAGAGCTTTTGGAAGGCAGCGAAGTTAAAGTAACATCAGTTATTGGTTTCCCTCTTGGAAGCAATATAAAAGAAGTAAAAGCATTTGAAGCTAGTCAAGCTATAAAAGATGGTGCAGACGAACTAGATATGGTTATTAATATAGGTGCACTTAAAGACAAAGAATATGATGTTGTTAGAGAAGATATAAAAGCTGTTGTAGATGCAGCTAAAGGAAAAGCTATAGTTAAAGTGATTATAGAAACATGTCTTCTAACTGAAGAAGAAAAAGTTATGGCTTGTAAATTAGCTAAGGAAGCTGGTGCAGATTTTGTTAAGACTTCAACTGGATTTAGCACAGGAGGTGCTACAGTAGAAGATATAAGACTTATGAGAGAGACTGTTGGAGAAGAAATGGGAGTTAAAGCTTCAGGTGGAGTTAGAGATATAGAAACAGCTAAAGCTATGATTGAAGCTGGAGCTACTAGAATTGGAGCAAGCTCATCTGTAGCTATAGTAGAAGGCACAAAGGTTGAAGGTAGTGGATATTAAAAATAGAATAACAAAATAAATAAAAATAATGAGGATAGATAGTAATTTTTACTAATCTATCCTTTTTTTATTAAAACTATTTTTTTATACTGATTCTACTGAATAAATACACATTTTTTTATTTGTATACTTCCTAGTGAAAATAATCCAATAAATAAATTTATAGAAGATATGACACTACCGAATTACTTATTTTAGTTTTGAGTAGTATTTCTATGATTAGATGTCTGATTATTTTATGTAATATATCGTCTTATTTCTTGTAGTGTGACGACAAATAGTTACGAGAACATAAAAAAATAAAGGAGTTTACAATTTAATAGAGAATATTTTCATTTGAAAGAAAATATTGTAATAAAGTACGTTAGTGAAAGAAGGATTTGAATTGAAATAAATAAAAAGCAACAGTGCATATATTTAGATATTTATTTGTGACATATATAAGCAGATTTTCATGAACAATTATTCGCAAATACCACTATATTGTATTATAATATGAACTCTAATTCGTGAAAAGGGAGTTATACGTAATTATTTTCTTGAAAAACAGTTTTCATTTAAGTTTTAATATTGGGGGGAACTAATTTGAAACGATTTTTATGTATATTATTAGTTACTATGATTGCAATACTTAGTGGATGTTCCGTAAGTAATGTAACTAAACAAGAAGAAATAAAAAATGAGAATAATATATTCTACACTGGACAAGGTGAGAAGTGGTTTGCTACTTATTCAATTTCAAAAGTGAATTCTTCATATTTTGAATCATTATATATTCAATATTTAGTTGATAGAACAACAATAGAAAAAAACAAAGAAGAACAAAACATAGGACCTATTGAATATAAACTAGTGGGGAATTCTATGAAATTAGAAAGTTCATTTCCTCAGAAGTTAAAGGGTATAGGAAATTTCCATACTGCTACTGAAATGAACGCTGAATTATTTAATACTGATTATGGTGATGAATTAATTTTAGAAATTAAGTGGAAAGATAAGACAGAAAAATTATATCTTAAGAAATTAAAATAAAATATTATCATTTAACGTGTATTAAATTACGACAGATTAGAATAACTACGTATAACATAGCATTCTCATCACTCTACAAAAATCATGCAGAGCGATAGAGAATGCTCAGACCGTTATCGGACATTTTAGATTGAGAAATTCTTTGGGAGGATGAAAAATTGCATGAAGTAGTTAATATTATTGATGAACTGTACAATCTGGAAGAAGGTGAAAAGGAGTTATTAGAGAAAAAATTAGAATTGATTATAAAGTTAGGATGCAATTCACTTATTAAAAATTTAGAAACAAATAGGAATAAATTAGATTTTATTACTGAGCTTAATATTTTATATCAGCTTGTAGTTGAATTACAAGAAAGTGAGGTCGATTTTGAACTAGTTTATGAAGAAGAAATACAATGTGGTTCACCAGATATAAAATTAATAATTGATGGTGTGAATTATTGGATTCAAGTAAAAAGGCTAAATCAACTTAAAAATGATGCCATAAACAGAAAGGTTATCAAACAAATTAGTGAAGAATTAAAAGAAATTAAGAAAAATTTGTTTTATAGCATTAAACATAGCGAATTTCTAGAGTTTAGCGATGTTAAACCATTCATTCAATGCGTTTTCAATAATGTTGACAAAATAGCTGATGGAGAAAAAATTAAATACAAAACAACAGATGGTAGATTTATTCAAATAGAGTTTTATAAACCTAACAGACTAAAATTCAAACATCTACAAGAAGGTTCTAATATGGGGACTATGAGATGTGTATCAGATGAAATAAATGAGCATATTAGAAATTCAACAAAAAAAGCTTTGAAGTCAATTGGATGGAATCATGATAATAATAACATAAACATAATAATGGCTGAAAGTACATCCTATGAAGACATTGATTTTGGAAATGCAATATTTGGTGATGAACAAATTATATATAATATCACGGGACAAAAGAGATGGAATAGGCAAGGAAACGGTTTGATAAGTGATCCTAATTTTAGTGAAAAGTTAAATTATTATGTAGCTCTATATAGTGTAGATAAAAAACTAATTACTAATTACGAGAAGCATTTATTCATAATTTCTGAATATGAGATTGATAAAACATGTGATTTGTTTGGAATAGATAGAATATACTATCCAGATACATATATTGATTCTTAACAGTTAGTATTTTTAGGTTGTTAAAAACGTCCGATAACAATATGTTCCAGCAAGGGTGCTGAGGGAAGTTTTTGGGGTCAAGCCATTGCATCACATTTCTTCGTCGGGTACAAAGCACCGCCAAGAAGTATTCCTTTAGGGTCCGACTCAGAAACGTCTGGAACTCAAACCGTTATCTGTAATACTCTAATTTAAAAACGTTGAGATAGAAGAAAAAACATATTAATTTACAAAGAAAGGTAAGAACAACTATGCAAGTTTTTGGGGAAAAGATAGAAGGAAAGAATTACAAAAATCGTGAAGGGGCTTATGGAATAGCAATTAATAAATTAAATCAAGTTGCCATAATACAAACATCTCATGGAGATTTTTTACCAGGAGGAGGTATAGAAAAAGGTGAAACTAAAGAGGAATGTTTGAAAAGAGAATTTATTGAGGAAACTGGATACAATATAGAAATTAAGCAACTTGTTTGCAGAGGTATTGAATATCGTTTTAGTCCCAAAATGAATAAATACTTAAAATTAATTGGATCATTCTATCTGATTAATTTAGAAAAAGATACAGGTTTAAGAAGTGAGGATGACCATGAATTAGTATGGAAGACAAAAGAGGAACTCGAAGAGAGCATGGGATTGGAGTATCAATTTTGGGCTATCCAAGAAACTTTTAAACTATTAAATATAGAAAAATCGTACTACAGATAACATGCTATTTGCAAACAGTCCATCAAAACATATGGACCGTCGCAAGATAGCTAAACCGTTATGTGAAATATTCGACTTTTTAAAAAGAGTAGTTTTTACTAATAATAGGAGGAAATTATGAGGGAAACAACAAAATTAATAATCAAAAATAAAATCTTTAGTAAAAAAAATATTGAGGATGTTGGCAACATATTTTTAAATGAATTTAAAAACTCATGTACAAGAAAGCATAGTGCTAAAATAGTTTTTACAATTAATTGCAGTGATAACACTATATATGAAAGTGATTCATTAAGTATTTTTGATAATGGTGGAATAATCGATATAAAAAAATAGAGTCAATAGAGTTTATGTATCATGATTACGATTCAAATAGATATATTTTCTTCTCAGTTACTGAAGGAAATAGTAATTCGCTAATTCGAATAAGTGGAGACGACTCTAGATGGGTAGGGAATATGTTTATCAAAATTAGTGAATATATGGAATCAGTAAAGCCACATGATAATTGTTTTATAACATATAAAGAACCAATGAGACATATCCTAGCGTTGGGTTTTGGTAAGATTTTTTTCTTTGTATTGAATGGAGCCTTGTCTATTTTCCTTCAACCTATTGGAAATCCAAGTGAAACTTTACTTAGAATAAGAGAAGTGGTGCAGAGTAATATTGTTATCTTTAACATAATAGCTAACTGGATAATCCTTTGGTTGTGGGGATTATCTGTTATTCCATTAATGTTCAATTATGTATTTAAATTTTGGCCAAGCATTGAATTTGATTTCGGCCCTGAACATCTGAAATCATATAAAATTCGTAGAACTCGATTAAGTATTTTTTTACTTTAGTCTTTGTTCCAAGTGTTTTAATGATTGTATATGACTTTTTTAAAAGCATATTTTAGTTTGATATAGAATTCATGATGGGAATTGTCGAATACATCACATAACAATGTGTTTGCACAAGGGTGCTCTAGAGAAGGAGAAGCTTAGGGTAGTGAGCACTACACCTTCTCGCTAACCGAGTCAGTCGTCGCATTAGGCTTCGCAGGCTCACAGCCATGAGCGGCTCCCTGTAGAGTTCAAAGGCGTCGCAAACACGTACCGTTATATGCAATTACCAACTCATTTCGGAGTATTCCTTTATGGAGTAAATAAATGAAGGTTTAAGACTTGGAAAAGGGGATTAATACATGGAAAGATTTATGATTGGACAATATGGAAACTTTAGTCATGAAAAACAAGTTAGAGATTTTAAAGACAATTTTTTTGGTATTGAAGCATGTTTATTTGAATGTGGTAGCGATATTCAAGAGTTGATTAGTACTGCTCAAAAAGGTCAATTTAATATTGGAGTACATTTTCCTTTGCGAACAGGAATTTGGCGACTAAGAGATCCCCAATTTTTATCTAAAGATGATGAAATAAAGAGAAGTTCTTATGAATACATAGAAAAAGAAGTAGATTTTTTGAAAGATATCAAGCCAAAATATATATTATTTCATTATCCTAAACCAGTTATATTAGATGAACATGTTGATTGGACGAATTGGCGTTTTGATGATAAAACTGAGTATTATTTTGAATCAGAATATTCTTTTGAAGAGTTCAGAATGAAAAGCGAGGAGTTCTTTAAGTGGCTTGATTATAAAGGTAAAAAGAATAATTTTATCCCAGTATTAGAATTAGATGCATTAAACAGATATATATATGATAGTGATTTGCTTGAAACCTTATTACAAAGATTTTCAAGTATTAGAATATGCCTAGATATAGGCAGATTACACTTACAGGATAAGCTTGACAAAAACTTTAGTGCGCTTGATGTTACTAGAAGATTTGCAAAGTATGCCGAAGCAATTCACTTGTGGAATGTCAAAGTAAGTAACAAGATAGAATTTAGTCACTATCCTGTGTTACCTAATCTTTCACCAGAAGATGGTTGGGCGGATGTTGAAACATATCTTAGAATTATAAAAGAAGAAAATAAAACATGCAAAATATTATTTGAACATAACTCTAAGTCAATAACAGATGAGGAACTTGAAAGTTGCTATAATTGGGTTAATAATTTACTAAATACATAAATTTTCCTAGGGTAAGGCTTTGGAGATTGAGTTGGTGACTGCACATAACACAGTGTTTGCGCAAGGGCGCTCTAGGGAATTAGAAGCCTAGGGCAATGAGCGCCATACCTTCTCGCTAACCGAGTCAGTTGCTGCATTAGGCATTCGCAGGCTCACAGCCATGAGCAGTTCATTGTAGAGCTCGAAGGCGTCGCAAACACGAGTACGTTATATGCAATAATATTTTAAACTTAGTGGGTATTCAAATATAAGGGGGAGGTATTAAAATGGAAATTAGTATCAGTTATGAGACAGTACCTAAAATGTTTGAAATTTGTAAAAAGCTTAAAGTAGGGAAATTAGAAAGAGAAGAATTGGAGGAAATTTTAGCCCATGATGATTATCAGATTGAATTAGATAGATATAATAAAGAAGCAAGTGAAAAGGGTAAATTTTCAAAAGAAGATTTTATATATTTTTTTATGAATATCTTCAGTTTAAGAGAATGTGATATTAAACAAGGTTTACTTAAAGCAAGATATAGTCATTTAAGAAATTTATTAGATAATGTAGAGTTCTATGAGAAGAAGTTTCAGGAAATAAAAACTATAACTGAAGAGGATGTATTAAGTGCATTAGAGTATACCAACAAAGGGTTACCAGAGGATGTTAGATTTGATAAATTAAATTTTATATTTTCTATTGGTTTAGGGCCGTCAGGAGGATGGTTTTATAAAAATTATTCTCACTTTGATATTATTCAGTTTTCAGAACTTGGGAAGGATATTATTCTTAATGGAATAGCTCATGAATGTCATCATATTGGGTTCAATAAAATGTTTGAAGATTTAGACATAACAAAAATTACACCAGAAGAATATTTATATCTTTTTTTAGCTGGAGAAGGGTTGGCAATAAAATATTGCAATAATGGTGAAGGGGTTCTAACTAAAAGAATATATAAAGATGAAGCTAATATTGGTCTAGACAAATTTACATGGGATTATTTAACAAATGATTTTAATAATATATTTGATAATTTTAAATCACAAATAAATAAGATAAGAAATAAAGAAATAAAAGATATTAATGAATTAAATGAATATATAAGCAAGTATTGGATGAATCGTCATACAGATGAACAAAATGAAAATGAGGTACCTAAACTTAAGCATTCGAGGAATTACTCATTTGGAAATGACATATGGGGACTAATACATGATGTATATGGGAGCCAGAAAGTTTTTGAGACTCTGAGAAATTTAAAACAATTTCCTAAAGTTTTCAACAGTGCATTAGAAAAAATAGGAAGAACAGACTTATCAATATAAGTTTTATTTGAATATTACCACATATAACAATATGTTTACACGAGGGGTTATTAGAGCAGGTTTATGGGGATTATACACCCACACCTTCTCACTGAGAACGAAGTTGCGCCAAGACGGCATTTCTTTGGGGTTCAGCTCGAAGGCGTCGCAAACACAAAAACGTTATACGTCATTATGAAAATTGGAGGACTAGGATGACTGAGAAAATTTGTGTACGATGTGGACAACCAGTTAAAAGATTTAAAGATGAGTATGAAGTATTTGAAAATATGCATTGGATATGCTTTCATTTTGAATTTGAACATGGAGAATATGATTTAGATGAACCATGTGATGATCCGAGTTGTCCTTGGAATATAAGAGAAGATTATAGTAAACAAAATTATGTTGAGTATGAGGAAAATTTAAACATTATTTCAATCGATAGGAAAAGTATTATAGCATTTGAAAAAATAGAAGAAGATATAAAGGGATTTGGAATAAATTTTAAAGTGATGATAAAAGATATTGATTTTGGTTGGATTATATCTGAAAATTGGATTGAGAAACATATATTTAATACTTTTATTGAAGAGCTGAAAACCTTGGGAGAAGAGAGAAAAGGAAAAGCTTTTTTACAAGGTATGAGCCCAAATGAACTAGAAATAAATATTGAGAATTATGATAATAGTGGTCACATTAAAGTTGATTACCTAATTAGTAAAAATAAGATAGGTTTAAGAGGGAGAAGAATCAATTCATGTATTAGAGGTGAATTTGAAATAGACCTATCACATCTTAAGAAATTAGTTAAGCAGAGTATTCGGATGAGATAGTAAAAAAACGACGTATAACACGCTATTTACGGATAGCCCACAAAAAACGTATGGACCATTGTAAATAGCCAAAACGTTATACGATAGTGGAGTTAAATATATACATTAGGAATTTACTTTTTTGAACTTAATTAATAGATCAATAAAAAGTTTGAAGTATTATAAATAACAAAAAGTCCTACGGTAATATGTCAAGAGAAAAAACAAATAAATTGGAAATTTTTTAAGACCGTTAAGTCAAAAAAGGCAACACTAAACTAGCCCAGTTTCGAATGGGATAAACTGGGAATATTTTGAAGGAAATTGTGCAGGCGTTAGCCTATCTATTCACCTTCCTTCTTGGCGAATAGAGTTGGTCTTTGCGTAGCAGCACATCGACCAGACGCACAAATTTTCTAGCAGTAAGAACGAGGGCTTTTTTGTGTTTGTGTTTTAAAGCTTCATCGTATTTTTTATGGTAAAAAGCATTAAATTCAGAATCATAACGTCTTACCGAGTTGGTAGCCTCAACAAGGTAGTAACGCAGATATCTGTTACCAGAACGAATGAGCTTAGTATCATCGGCCTTCAATTTGCCTGATTGGTGTTTAGGCCAAGTAAGTCCAGCATATTTAGCTAAAGAGGCTTGGTTCTTGAAGCGGTGAATATCACCAATTTCAGCTAAAATACCGGCAGAATAAACAGGTCCAATACCAGGAATGGACTGCAGCGTATTTGGAATGCCATCCATAAGTTTAGCAATAGATTTATCTAACTCTTTGATTTGTCTAGTAATTGAGCGAATGGACTCAATAGAAGTAGCTAAGAGAATATCAATAGAATCCTCAACGCACTTAGATAAACGGTAAGAAGATCTAGCAGCTTTCTGAATACATTTAGCAACTTTTTCAGGGTCATTAAAGCGTTTTTTTACCCTTTGAAGAAAGATAATCCGCTAAATCAAAGGTATCTATAGAGCTGATTTCATCAAGAGTAAACTTTTCAAGAAGTAACTCTAATATGGCATTGCCAAATACAGATGAATCAACTTCTTGCTTAAAGGCACTGCATTTAAAAAAAAGATTTTGGAGAAAATACTGTTTTTCTCTAGTAAGATTTTGAACAAGGTGAAACCTCATTCTAGAAAGTCTTTGTATGGCGATATTCTGCTCACTCTGGATAGCAGAAAGAGTGAGTCTGCCAAAGCGAAGGCGGTCAGCAATGATAAAAGCATCAACAACATCAGTCTTATCCAAATCAGGATAAGCTTCCTTAAAGTCTTTAATTAGCTTAGGATTAATAGTAAAGACTTTAGCATCAAGCTTTATAAGAGAAGGGTTTTGATTTAGATACATGGCAGGATGCCAAGAATAAACAGAAGTTGATTCCATGCCAATTTGAATAATAGGATTATGCACATTATCATTTAAAGATAGGATTTCTTTAACAATAGAATCAGTACCCGAAGGGTTATTAGGAGTGGTGAGTCTTTTAAGGACATTACCCTCACCATTCATAAAACAAACCTTTAAATCAAAAGAACTAACATCAATACCGACATAGAGTTTCAAAGGTATACTTCCTTTCGTAATAGGATTAGGGGGAACGGACTCTCCGGGATGTCCCTAGGGACTTTACCTATCAATCATCCTCGTGTATCAGAACTCACTCCGCCTAATGGGCTACCTGAATCTGCTAATTCAGCATTAGGTTACTCGGAGGGAACAGCCTACGAGTTAGAAGTTAAGGGTAAAGGCTAGGGAAACAGACTTAAGAAGTAGTCAAAGCTACAGGAGGAAGTATTTTCCCCAAATAATCCTTAAGACTATTATCTAGGAACATCACGGAAAGTCCAATACCTAAATAGAAAAAATATTAAATTTTCAAAGTTCAGAGTGAAATAGGGAATATCCACTACGTTTTAGTTAGTCAAGGTAGTATTTGTTTCGCAAATCTCCACAAACCATTTCGCTTAGTGAGAGTGCAAGCATAATGCTTAGCATCTGGTTAATTATTTTACTAAAGTGAAGAGCTACTAAGCAGATTAGTGATTATAAAAATTAATTTAATTATTGTTGATTATTTCAAGAATTTTACTGGAAATTTCTTTGAATTTATCATCTAAACATATTATACGAGGAGGATTAATAATGACAAATACCCAAGTAATTAATCAGATAAGAAAGATTGCCCGGATTTGGAGTTTACTACTTATTGTATTTGTCCTACTTATTTTGGGTAGCTATGCCTGGAATTGGATAACAACTGGAAAAGCGGATCCGCACGCAGTGGAGGATTATCCTCCCATAGAGAATCTACCTCCTCTTCTTGAGTTTCTGGGTGTTTTGGGATTAGCTATTGCTTGGCGTTGGGAGGGATTAGGAGGAATAATTGCAGTTATTTCTTGCTTAGCAGTGCTTCCGATGCTTTTGATCCATTGGCCAATCATTCATAACTTTCCTCGTTATCTTATAGCCCCTTATGGTACATGGTTGATAATCATGATTCCCGGAATATTATTTCTGATATGTTGGAGGCAGTCGAAAAGGAAGTAATTTTTAATGTTGCCCTAAATAATTAAAATAAAGAGGTTTAATTTTTCTTGAAATGTTTAAATTCTAATACTTAGATTGATTGAAGCTCATAATGATTGTAATATATTTGAGGGGAGGTTATATAGCTGAATCACATATAAATGGCAATTTCATCTAAAAAATAAAAAGAAAATGGGAAGTAAATATTTTATCAGGATATGAGTTAGTAAATAATCTCACGATGAAATTAATAGCAAAATGAATGCATTTTATGTAAATGATAACATGTGAAGAAAATGTTATTATACCTGATTCAAAAATCCAAAGCACATTATAAAGTAGCAAAAAATTTTTAAAATAAATAAACATTATGCTCCAATAATTTTTCACAAAAAATAGAAAAATATTTTCCCAATTACTTCTTTACTTTATGATAGAGCAGAATTGTTTTTACCTATGGAAAAGGTTACAAAAAAAGTTAAAGAGCTAGAAGCTATTGAGATATTATGTATTTTGAATCTTAGATTTCTAATGATTTAAAAGTTTTACAAAAATGAGTGTCGAATAGAGAACATAAGAATAAAAAAAGAATGTTTGAGAATCGATGAAATAACTAAAAATGGCATTAATACCATTACTTTTGCAAGAATTAAAAATAGGGCGATTAACTTTAAGGAAATTGTTATTAGTGAAATTGAAGATAAAGATTATTTTATTTAAAACCTATATTTGATGTTTAGCATAATCAAAAGAAACAGCTTCACCTTCGTATAACAGAGTATTACCGTGACGCCAAAGACCGGCTATCCGTTGGGACATGCCCTCTGGCGTGACTTTTGCAAATAGCAGCAAAAGACACGCCAGACCTTCGGTACGGGCACGTTGGGAACACAGGGAACGTCATGCGACATGTGGTAGACTGTGAAATAAGTAAGATTGTTTGGAGGGATATAGATTGGGAAAATATATTTTGTATAGCGATCAAATGTCAGCAGACAATGAAAAAGTACATATTAAAGTGAAACAGTTATTAGGAAATGGCAATTTATCTTTAGGATATATTCCTTCAACTGGAGATAAAGATCGAAAATATTTTAGTAATATAAAAGCATTTTATAAAAGCTATGGTATTCAGGAGTTTATATTTTTTGATTTAGACGAAGAATATGATGAGTCAAAGGTAGATGATCTATTATCATGTGATGTTATTCATTTATCAGGTGGAGACCCCATATTTTTATTAAACAATATTAAAAAAAGAAATTTTAAACCAGTTTTAAAAAAGTATGCTGATAATGGAATTATTATTGGAGTTAGTGGAGGAGCTTGTAATATTGGGGAAAATATATCACTGTTCAAGTTGTTTATAAGTAATCTTGATGAAGCATTAAGTAGTAGATGTCAACTTAATTCTCTAGGATTAGTTGACTTTGAATTTTTACCACATTATAACCGTTGGAATAAAGAATTTAAAGATAATGTAAAGGAGTATTCAAAACGGACTGGAAGTACAATTTATGCTTGTAATGATGGAGATGGAGTAATAGTAAATGATGGGGAAATTGAATTTGTGGGTAATATAATTAAGATAATTGATGGAAAAGAAATGTAAAGGGAACGGGCACACGATCACATAACATGAGATTTAAAGTTCCGCTATGCTGTATGCAAATTCATGAAAATTAGCCAGACCTAGATTAGGTTCATAAATTTTTTGAATCTCTGGTATGCCATGTAATAGATGTTTTTAATATATTTAGTATAAGTTTTGAGATTCTAAACTAAGAATAGATTTGTCAGGGGGGCAAATCAACTGCTGAAAAATATTCATAAAAACCTCAAAATAATTATAGATTATTGAAATATTATACCATGAGAGAAGTAGACAGCTAATAAGGATAAGAAAATAATTAAAGGAGTTGTTTTCATTCTAATTTTAAAATTATTTAACCCTATTGTAGCTATTTTATTAACATCAGTCTTATTTTTTATATCTCATTTGAGAACGTGGAAAATCAAATTTGTTTTGATAGGTTCATTAGTTTTAGGTTTAACATATGCCATAAGTGTTTATTTAACAAAGAGTATTTGGACTGCTATTATGATTCATAATTTAAATGTATTTGGATTTCTGATTTTAGTAAATAAGAGAAATATATTTAAAGAGGAATATGCTGGTTAATTAGAATTTTCATAAGCATTAATGCTTTAATATTTTTCAAACTATTACAGCAATTCTTACAACGAGATTTTACAAGTTAAGGAGGAGTAGTCAATGGGAGTAGATGTTAACAAATTAGAGAAATTAATTAATAAATGGCAGGAGATTTTAAGATTAAGGGATTGGGATATAAAACTAAAAATTGTTGATACAGAATGGAGAAAATCAGGAAATATAAAAATCGATATGGATGACAAAAAAGCAGTAATGCTAATTAATAGTAATCCAAAATTCACAAATCTTGAAGAGTTAGTTGTTCATGAATTATTACATTTAAAATTGTGGGGATTGGATCAAATGCTTGAAGGACTTATAATTCAAGTGTTTGGAGAAGACGAGGATGATATTAAAAAAGAATTTGCAATGAATCAATTTTTTTTGTTGCTTGAATCGACAGTCGCAGATCTTACGAAAGGTTTTTTGAAAGCGAATGGTTGTGAAGAAGAATTAAGCTTTGGAAGATTACAGAAATTGATAGATAATGAAATAGGTTGTTAGTGTGTGTTAAACTTTGAGGTACAGTGATTGTGCCAACTCCTAACACTGTATCTGCACAAGGGTGCACTGGAGTCAAGCTTTAGGGAGATGTGCACCACACCTTCTCACTGGATACGAAGCACCGCCAAGACGGTATTCCTATAGGGTCCAGTTCGAAGGCGTCGCAAACACGAGACCGTTATATGAAATCTGGGTAAGTTGATATAGGGGGAAATCTGAATGTATACGAAACAGTTTATCGAAGCTCTTGAGAATAGAAATATAGAGAAATTGAGAAGTATTCCAAAAAGTGATCTGCACAATCATGCGATCTTGGGTGGGAATCTTAAATATATAGAAGAATGGATTGGGAAAAAGATCCCAAGGTTAACAAAGAGAATCACAAGCATTGAAGAAATGGAAGCTTGGGTTGGCAAGAACTACATTCCATATGTGAAGGGAACGTTAGGTTTTGAAAAGGCAATAGAAGCAGCTTTTATACAAGCGAAAGCAGATGGAGTAATTAAATTGGAAATGAATATAGATGTCTATTTCAGACATCTCTATAATGGTTCGGCTGAAGAATTGATTAAAGCATTGAAGAGACTTCATCAAGAATATGCACCAGAGGTAAACTTTATCCCTGAACTGGGATTCAATCGGAGCGTTTCTCAAGAATTGTTAATCGAATGGTTTGAACCCTATCTTGATTATAATTATTTTAAGTCTGTGGATTTGTATGGAGATGAGTTCGCTCAGCCGGCAAGCAACTTAAAACAGTTGTATCGAATGGCGAAATCCAAAGGGTTGAAGTTGAAGGCGCATGTTGGAGAATTTGGAGATGCTGAGAGTATCCAAGAAACAGTCGAAGTCCTGGAGTTGGACGAGATTCAACACGGAATTAGCGCAGTCAAGTCAAAATCAGTCATGAACTTCCTGCAAAGAAATAATATTCAGTTGAACATTTGTCCAACAAGCAATTACATGTTAAGCAGAGTAGAGGAGATAAAGAACCATCCAATAAGAGAACTGTTTGATAACGGTATAAAGGTAACTGTGAATACAGATGATGTAATAGTATTTCAAAACGGTGTATCAGAAGAGTTTTTGCTATTGTATGATCAAGAAGTTTTTTCAGCAGAAGAATTAGATGTTATAAGAATGAATGGGCTACGGTGAAGGCTTGCCCTGACTTCACATGACAGAGTGGTTCCCAACAAAACCCATCTCGCTAACTGAGTCAGTCGCTGCATTAGTCATTCGCATAAGCAGTTCCTTACAAAGTTCGAAGGTGTCGCAAACACGAGACTGTTATATATCATACCTGTATAAAATTGTATCTATAATAGGGTTTTATAAAAGGAGTGTTTTGGATGGTAAAAAGAAGATAGAAGATTCTTTATTTTTTAGAAAAAAATAAAGGAGGAGTAAATTTGCGTAATATTAATTATAAATATATAGACGAATTTGATAAGAATGATTTAAAAGAATTATATGAAGATGCAGGTTGGACAACATATACTAAGGATTTATCTAAACTTATCAAAGCTATAAAACTTTCATTGATGACTATATCAGCATGGGATGGTGATAAATTAGTTGGTCTAATTAGAGTGGTTGGAGATGGTCAAACAATAATATATATACAAGATATTTTAGTGTTGGATTCATATAAAAGAAATGGAATAGGATCAAAACTATTGAGTCTCATATTAGACAAATATAAAGATGTACGTCAAAAAGTTTTATTAACAAATGATAGTGAAGAGACTAGAGGTTTTTATCAGTCAAATGGTTTTAACTCATGTGATCGAGGAGAGTTAGTTGCTTTTGTAAAATTTAACTAGATTAGAAAACTAACTGATATTTTTTATATAAATTTGATGCTATGTTAGAATATTTGGGAAATTCATTAAATATATTTAGTGCAATTGCATTAATCATTGGATTATCATATCTAATTCTTGCTGAAAGAGAACAAATGACAAAGAAATAAATAAAAACATACTAAGACTAACACTCTATAACATACCATTCTCATCACCCTACAAAAATACGCAGGGCTATCGAGAATGTTCAGACCATTAGATAGCATTTATATATTATAAAAAGGTTTAATCAAAAGGAAAACAAAGGAGGACTATTTTGAAGAAAATTAATATTAATAGTAAATCTATTAGAACATTGAGTTGGTTAATATTCATAGTTTATATTCTTGCTTTAACGAAAGTTATTTTATTTAAATATTCAATGCATATGATAATAAATATAGTAAAAGAAAATAATTGGACAAGATTCATAAGAAGGGTACAACACAACAGTAATTATTTACCATTAAAAAATATTTATCAATTATTTTTTTCAAAAGGAAATACAATGTATATTGTTAGAAATATAATAGGAAATATAATTGCTTTTATACCTCTTGGAACTTTATTACCAATTTTGAAAGAAAAAATGAGAAAGATTAATAGCATACTAATAGCTTCATTAAGCATTAGTATATCATTTGAAGTTATTCAATTATTATCAGGTATAGGTGATTTTGACATAAATGACTTAATATTAAATACAAGTGGTGGTTTGATAGGATTATCATTATACAATTTTTTATGCAGGTATTTTATAGATGATTGTCATTAATTTTGAGATATAAAAAATTAAAGTGTTTTGGAATTAAAAATATAACACCGTTTAGCATAGCATTCTTCTCATCCTACTACAAAAAAGTAGGACGAAAAGAATGCATAACTTATAATACAAAATCAAGAAAACTAGTTAAGAAAAGTGTGGTGGTTATATATGAGTAAAAGGTATTTAAACTATATATAGTAATGGTATTTTTTTACTTTTAGCTTATTTTACTTGTCTTTCTGAAAGAGCCATAAAAAATAACATTGTTAAATCAGAGGGGATATAAGTATGATATATACGTAAAAAATGAAGGATTAAAAATCACCTTACTTCGTATAACATGAGCTTGAGAGAAAGGAGATTCTCTAATTGATAATGATCGAGGAGTTAGAAAAGTTTGTTAAATCATTCTACAAAAATAAGGATATAATGCACGATTTATCGCATATAAAGAGAGTTCTTAAAGCAGCGAAAATGTTGGCAAGATATTATGACAATGAAATAGATATAGATTTAATCGTTTATGGTGCTTATTTTCATGGTATCGTTTATGAAAAAGAGAACCAGATAGCCGAATTTCTTAAATCTAAAGGTTTATCAAATGAGAAAATTAATAAAATACTTCAGATTTCTTGGGAATCGCAAAAGGAAAGGATTCCTGAAACCCTTGAAGGTAAGATTCTTCATGATGCTCATTTAATAGAGGGTGGCAGGACTTTCTTAGTCGTGAAATCTTTAATCACTGGAACTTTAAGAGGTCAAACTTTAGAGGAAACAATAGAATACATTGAGAAAAATATACTGGGTAAATTTACTTGTTATCTTCCAGAAGCACAAAATCTTTATGAGGATAAAGAGGAATTCGCAAGAAGATTTCTGAGAGATTTAAAAGAGAGTTTATAATAGGAATAGTTATGTTTTTTTTATAATCCATAGGGAATTATAATAAAATCTTATATTTAAAAAAATGTTGGTTTTATTGAAATTTTGTCTGGCATGCTTACATGCCAGGGTCGTTATAAACCTTATTAAATTGTAGATAATTTAATATACAATTTCCTTTTACGGATTTAATAAAATTATCTTTATAATTTAATTAAATCAAAGATTTTGTTCTTATTAAAAAAGAAGGGGGAATTTATTATGAAAAAAGTTATTGGAGCATGTGGGTGCATTTGCAGTGATTGCAGGATTTATGAAAAGGATTGTAAGGGATGTCATGCTATAAAGGGTAAGCCATGTTGGTTGCATGAAGTAGGACTTGATGTTTGTGATTTTTATGAATGTTGTGTAATGGATAAAGGGTTAGAACATTGTGGAGAATGTAGAGAAATTCCATGTAACAAGTTTTGGGAGAATAAAAATCCTGCATGGACTGAAGAGCAACACAAAAAAATTGTAGAACAGAGAGTTACTTTGCTTAAAGGATTAGCTCAGAATAAAATTTGATTTTAGAATTCAAATGGAGAATTTAAAATTTAGTTATTGGATGCACTTGGATACAGTTTCATGAAAATAAAATTTAAAATTGATTTAAGATTGAAGGGGGTAAAATGAGACAAGCAATTGACAGTATTACAGATTTCATTTTTATGGAGGATAAATTAGAAAGTGCAGACATAATATTGATACCCGGAGGAAGCCATAGACAATTGATGGAGCATACTGCAAAGTTATATCATAAGGGGTTAGCTAAATATATACTGCCTTCTGGTGAAGAATAGGATATATGAGGAAAATTTCAACAGGTGCAAGTTAGCTAAATATATACTGCCTTCTGGTGGTTATAATAGTAAAATACCTGAGTATAACTCAGAGTGGCAATTTTTATATGATATAGCTATAAATTTAGGAGTACCAAATGAAGCGATATTAAAGGAAGACAAAGCAACACATACATTTGAAAATGCAGAGTTTTCATATGAGGTTATTAGAAAACAGGGAATTAAAGTAGATAAAGCTATATTAGTTTGCAAAACATTTCATGCTAGACGAGCATATCTAACATACAAAACAGTTTTTCCACCTTCAGTAAAAATTATTGTATCTCCAGTGACAGATGGGAAGGATATTCGTAAAGATAACTGGTTTTTAGATGTAAACAAGACTAAAAGAGTTATGAGTGAGGTTATTAAAATAGGAAAATACTTTGAAAACCATATACCTAATTTGGCTAATAAATCAGAATGACTTTAGTATCAATATCAGCTAACATAGTAGTCCAGATATTTTGCAAGAAACATGTAAAATATCTGGACTATTCGAAATGTTAGGTAAAAGAGGAATATTTATAGTGATTTAGGGGGAAAGAACAGTGGGAAAGATAAATTACAATGATATTAGTAAGATATATGATGATGTTAGAGATGAAGAAATGACCATAATAAATAGTTTTTTAGATGAAGTTAAGATATCTGAAGCAACTAAAATTCTTGACGTTGGATGTGGTACAGGGAACTATACCAACATACTGCAAAAGATAACGAAAGCAGAAGTGTATGGGGTAGATGCATCAGAAGGAATGTTAGAAAAAGCTAAAGAAAAGAACCAACATATTATTCTAAAAGTTGGTTTGGCAACAGATATTCCGTTTGAAGATTGTATTTTTGACTTCGTGTATATGACGGATGTTATCCATCATATTAAAGATATAGATAAAATGTTTTTAGAATTTTATAGAGTTTTAAAAAATGGAGGTAAGGTCTGTATAAGTACACAGTCACATAGACAAATTGACCTTAGATATATGTCAGAGTTTTTTCCATCAACAGCTATTGTTGATAAGCAAAGATATCCAGATATAGAAGAAATAATTAGCTCAGCAAAGAAAAATGGATTTAGTTTTCTAAAGATTGAAATAATTAGCGAAGGAGAAGAAGTAGAGTTAGGAAATAAATTTTTAGAATTATTAGAGAAAAAAGGCTATTCGATGCTACATTTGATTTCGGATGAAGATTACCAAATAGGGTTGAATAGGGTAAAAAGTGAAATGAAGAATGGCCTTATCAAAAGAAAATCAGCGGGTGGGACTTTAGTTTGGTTAATTAAGAATGAAAAAATGTAACTTTGAGAAAAACTTCGTAGGTTTTTATTCGATACAAAATTTATTTTTTAGGAGATAATTTATTTCCACACGAAGATGAGGGGAATATTAGAGTTGTGGCAGTTGC
Source organism: Caloranaerobacter ferrireducens (assembly GCF_001730685.1). Classification (NCBI taxonomy): domain Bacteria; kingdom Bacillati; phylum Bacillota; class Tissierellia; order Tissierellales; family Thermohalobacteraceae; genus Caloranaerobacter; species Caloranaerobacter ferrireducens. The sequence goes on from NZ_MDJR01000003.1 coordinate 102,162, forward strand.
AGATAGAGAAGGAGATATACATTGGATAGATTCTGATGACTTAAGAGTAATTGAGGTTGATGGCAATAAGATAGAAGATTTATTGTAATATTTTTTTTGAATCGTAAAGTTAGTATATTGAAAGTAAGAAAATCATAATGGAGGATCATATATGGATATTGTGTTCCTAATAATAGGATTAGCATTAACATTAATAGATATATTTTTGAAGATAAGAACTTTAAAAGAAAACATTTTTAAGAGAATATTTTTTATTGTATTTGGATTAGCTACTTTGTATTTTGTAGATAAGACATTCTTGTATATATCTACTAGAGCTATTTTTTGTGGTCTAATAATTGGAATTGTTTTTATGGGAATTCATATATTAGTAGCTAAAGGAGTTAAGCTAAAAAAAGAAAATGTGAACAAAGGATTAATCTATACTAGCTTATTAATTTATGGATTAGAATTACCAGCGGAAGAATTCTTATACCGAGGAATTATTTTTATTCCACTTTTAGAACTATTTCAACCTATTGTAGCTATCTCATTAACATCAGTCTTATTTTTAGGACTTCATTTAAAAACTTGGAACAACAAGTTTGTTTGGATAGGCTCATTAGTTTTGGGGTTAATATGTGCTATAAGCGTTTATTTAACAAAGAGTATTTGGACTGCTATTATAATTCATAATTTAAATGATTTTGGATTTATGACTTTAGTAAATAAAAAAAATATATTCAAAGAAAAGTATGCTGATTAGTTAGTTGAAATTTTTATAAATATTAATATTTTAATATTTTTCTTATTATATTCATAATTAAATTAACAAGGTTTTATAAACTCGGAGGGAAAGGGAATGGGAATTAGAATTAATATAATAATATTAATTATAGTAATGCTAATATTAGCTTTATTGAATGTTGGTTGCAGTAAAGAAACAAGAGGAATAGAAAATGAGAAAAACTACAAAAGTAGTATCTACCAAAATGTTAGCATAGGAAAAGAAAGTGAGAGATTAAATGTTTATGTAGACCCACGTATAGAACTTTTGTCAATAATTCAATATTTAGCAGATTTCAACAACAAAGACGGTATGATATACAACAAAGATACAACCTATAAAATAGATGTAGATAATTACTTTTCTCCATATAAAGATCATCGAGTAGTTTCTCTTTATGAGGAAATGACGAAATATGGATTTACTTTTGATATGCCACCAAAGATTATTTTATATTTAGACGATAAATATGAGGAACAGGAGAATAAAACAATACCTTATCATGAAGTTATATTAAGAGCTGGTGGTAGAAGTAAGACTAAAGAGTTTATTAGACAGATGGTAGATTTTAAAAACGAAACTAAATTTGATGACTTTCATAAAAATCATCAGGAATATTATCATAAGATAACTACAGACATACAGAATAAATTAAAGAGTAATAATTGTTTAGAAAATCTTATAGAGTATTATGGTGTAAAACAGAATAGTTATAATATAATAGTTGTTCCATTATATAGTGGTGCATATGGGATAAGAATACCAGGAAAAGATGAAAAATTTGATACTTTCTGTATTATACCACCTGTTGAAAATTCACAATATTTAACAAGCTTTGTTTGGCATGAGTTTAGTCATTCCTATGTTAATCCTTTAACTGAAGAAAGCAAAAATGAAGTTGATAAATACAAAGATTTATATACACCTATTTCTAATATAATGACAGAGCAAGCATATAGAACTTGGGAGACATGTGTGAATGAACATATTGTCAGAGCAGTAACTTTGAGGTTATGTTACAAGGTTTTTGGTGAGAAGTCTGCGAAAGAAGAAATTAAATGGCATAAAGAAAGGGGTTTTTTATATATTGACAAGTTATATGAAAAACTAACTGAATATGAAAATAATCGTGATAAGTATACAACTTTTAAAGAGTTTTATCCAGAGTTATTAAAAGTTTTCCAGGAATTATCAGAATAAGATTTAAGGGCTAATTTTTATAATAACTATCTATTCAATATATTTTTACAAGGGTACACTAGTGTATTTTATTTGTAGATTTTGAAGGTATTTCAAATATGCTACCGTATGAATTTCAAGAATGTTACTAGAAATGCAATCAAGATATTTCAGGGAAAAGGGGATTTTTTTATGGAGAAGAATATTAGTAATTTAGAAATAAGATTACCAGTAAAACGATTAAATAGAATTTTATCAATGTTACTTTTAGAAATGAAGGATTTATCAGATGAAGATAGAGATTTGTCAATTCGTTGGAATATAATGCACATGTATACCAGTTCACGAATTGGAAAAATTCAGCGCTTAAACGAGGGATAAATCCAGAAATAGCAGGAATAGCAGCAGCTCTTCATGATATTGGTGTAGTAAAGACAAAGAGACATAAAAATCATGCTGAAGCGGCAGAGAGATATTTATACGAAATTATTGAGCGTTATAATTTTATACATAGAGGCGATCTACCTCGAATTACTAAAGATGAAATAAATATAATTGTAAATGCAATAGTACAGCATAGTCAAAAAGAAATTATTTCAGATAATCCATTTGTTGAAATCTTAAAAGATGTTGATTCATTAGATAGATATTTAAATGGCGTAAAAACCGAAGGACCATATTGTGAAAGATGTATAAAAATATTGAAAGAAATTGGAATTTAAGATGTCCTATAAATATATTTATGGGGAAATTATGTGATATAGATTAGGAATTTAATTTCTTAGTAATCAGACATCTCCTAGAAATACTTATTTTAGTTATGAATAGTATTCCTAGGATTAGATGTCTGATTTTTTTATGCAATATATCGTCTTATTTCTTGTAGTGTGACGACAAATAATTACAAGAACATAAAAAAATAAAGGAATTTACAATTTAATAGAGAATATTTTCATTTGAAAGAAAATTTTGTAATAAAGTACGTTAGTGGAAGAAGGATTTGAATGGGATAAATATTAATAGAATAAGTAATAAGGAAATACAAGTCAGCTTTGCTTATGACAAGAAAAAATAAATAAAATTAAGAAAGTAAAAGGTAGAAGATGGGATGCTGAGAAAAAAAGCTGGATAATTCCTAATAAAGCAGATAGTATAAAGCATTTGATGAGATTATTTAGTGATGAAGTTATTAAATGGGGTAAATTGGGAATAACAATTATTAATTTTGATGAATTTCAAAATTTTGATACTAAGGAAATAACAAAGCAATTAGATTTGCAATTATCTATAAAAGGTTACAGTACTAAAACTAAGAAAGCTTATACAGGTCATGTAATAAGGTTTTTAAAATTCACGGACAAGAAACCAGAGGACTTAAATAGTACTGAATTCCAAGACCAAAAAAAGAAAAGAAACTACCGAACATACTAAGTCAAGAGGAAGTACTGTCAATTTTAAACTCTGTTAAGAACTATAAACATAAAGCAATATTATATCTAATATATTCTGCAGGACTTAGGGTAAGCGAGGTGGTTAATCTAAAAGTAGGAGATATAGACAGTGATAGGATGTTAATTCATATAAGACAAGGAAAAGGTAGAAAGGATAGATATAATGTACTTTCTAAAGCAGCCCTAGATGTGTTGAGGATATATGCGAGAATAGAAAAGCCGAAAGATTGGTTATTTCCTGGAGGCAATGAAAATACCCACTTAACAGAACGTTCAGTACAGAAGGTTTTTAATAATGCTTGTAAAATAGCAGGAATAAGTAAAAAAGCAACAGTACATACATTAAGATATTCATTTGCAACACACTTATTAGAAAGTGGTACAGATTTAAGATATATTCAAGAGCTTTTAGGACATAGAAGTAGTAAGACTACTGAAATATATACACATGTAACTAAAGCTAATCTTAGTAAAATTAAGAGTCCATTAGACAGTATTATGAAAAAATGAAAGGGGTGACGATGATAATGTAATAGAAATACATACATAAGCAAATTTTCACGAATAATTATTCGCAAACACCACTATATTGTATTATAATATGAACTCTAGTTCGTGAAAAGGGAGTTATAGAACATGAAAAAATAAAAAAAGGAGGAAAAATGAAAATAAGACATTGGATTGCAATATTAATAATAATATTAATTATTCCTTCTATAATTGATTGGCTAATTATAGGTAATAATCTACCTTCCAATATAACAAATGATTTATGGATAAACTTTTTGGGAAGTTACATAGGAGGATTATTCGGAGGTATTGCAACATTGTTTGCGTTCATTAAGAATATTGAATATAACAAGGATAAAGATCATGAACAACAGAAAAAATACGAAAATGATAAAAGATTAAGTTTACAGCCTTACATATTAGTATCTATAGTATCTGGAACTTCAAATATAAATCGTAAAATTAAGGCTACAGAAATTGAAGGAAAGACAGCAAGGGTTACTTTAATGGGTAGATTTCTAGAAATTAAGAATATAGGATTAGGTTCACTTGTTGATTTGAAATTTAATTCGAGTGATTTAAAAATAATAGAAAAGAATTTTAAATTTCCACACGGATTAAGTAAAGGACAAGAATTTATATTTATTTTAGATATAATTAAAGAACAAACTATGGAAAGAATCTTTACTATTGTAGTTACTTATAATGATATGTTAGGAAATAAATATAAACAGACTATAGAACTATGTGCAAATGCAAAGAATAATTTTATGGATATATTAAACATTAGTCGACCAGAATTATATTAATTTATCACGTCCTATAACATGCTGTTTACAAACAGTCCACTTAAAGATTGTGGACCATCGTAAAACAGCTAAACCGTTATACAAAATCAAGAAACTAGTTAAGAAAAGTGTGGTGGTTATATATGAGTAAAAGGTATTTGAAACTATCTATAGGAATGGTATTATTTTTACTTTTAGCTTATTTTACTTGCCTTTCTGAAAGAGCCATAAAAAGTAACGTGTTAAATCAGAGGGGATATAAGTATGATATATATGAAAAAAATGAAGGATTCAAATTTACCTTAAAAAAAGAATGGATAACAAAATTACTAGAAAGTGAAGAGAAAAAATATAAAGTTGATGTATACGTTTATGAAGATCAAGGCAGCAAAATAAAACTAGAGTCGCTTTACTCTAAAAGTATTGGTTTTATAAGCCTAGTTTTCAAAATTGAACCTAAATATAATATGATTTCAGGGGAGATTCCCTTGGTTAATGATATTAAATATTTGGATGGAGACATATCATACACAAGTATTAAGTTTAAAATAGATTATGAGGATGATGAAGGTAATGTTATTGAAGGAATAGGACGTTGGACTTTTACTGGAGAAAATAAATGGTTTGTTATTTCTATGGAAGAAAAAAATTTACCAAAAGAAGAATTGTTAGATTTAAGAGTATATCCTTTAAAAATACTAAAATATCGACTAGACATTTGAAAAAGGTGAGTTTTCTTGATTTTGTATATCGTGAGTTTGAGCGAAAATCTGCGAGCTCGAAGGTGGCGGAACACATCAATGTTATGTGAAAGAAAAAACTAGCTAAATACTCAAAATTGCATTCTATAGGAGGATATATTAAGAAAAAATTACTGCTATGCATGGTGTTAATAATAGTTATTTTACTAACATTTGTTTTTGCCAATCAGTATAAGCATAAGAGGATTGAAGCATGTATTAGCTTTGTATCTAAATCTTTAGAACATATTGAATGGAAGAAAAAAGATAGTGAAGTAGAGGTCTATAAAGTAATAAATGCCAACTTTAAAGAGCTAAATATGTTAATTATTGTAGATGAAAATACAATTTATGTTAATGTTGAAAGATGGTTATTACCAAACTCACACTATAAAATTGAGATAAACTTTTTTGATAAACAAAAAGGTTTTGTTATATATGAATGATTGTTTTAGAGAGTTATGGAGATTAAAGATAATAGTTTCCTATATATCTATTCTACTGGACCTGAAAAGTTTATCTTTTCTATCACATAACAAAGTGTTTGCATAAGGAGTTATTAGGGAAAGTTTTTAGAGTTAGCATACCCATACCTTCTCGTTAACCGAGTCGTCGCTGTATTAGGCGTTCGAAAACTCACAGCCATGAGCAGCTCTTTGTAAAGCTCGAAGGTGTCGCAGATACTTGATCGTTAGAGGATACATAATCTCAACTTGGGGGCTAGTTAGATGAAAAGATTTATGATAGGTCAATTTGGTAAGTATGATAAAAAAGCAGAATAGAGATTTTCGAGATGAATTCTTTGGAATTGAAGCATGTTTACTTGAGAGCAAAGAAGATATTGAAGCATTAATGAATTTAATTAAAAAAGATAGAATATCATTTGGAATACATTTTCCTTTAAGAGCTAATCAATGGAGATTAAGAGATCCACAATATTTGTCTCTCAATGACAATGTAAGAGTAGATTCATATAATTATATGGTTAATGAGTTTCAATACATAAGAAGATTTAAACCACATTATGTTTTGTTGCATTATCCTAAACCAGTAATTTTAGATGATAATGTAGATTGGACAAATTGGCGCTTTACAGATGACACAGAATATTATTATGCTTCAGAGTATTCATAAGATGAGTTTATAGCAAGAAGCAGGGAGTTTTTTAGATGGTTATCAAAACAAGGTGAAGAGCATAATTTTATTCCAGTATTAGAGCTTGATGCGATAAACAGATATATCTATGATACTACTTTACTTGAAGAACTATTGGATGAATTTAATAATATTAAACTATGTTTAGATATAGGAAGATTACATTTACAAGAAATGACAGATGAGAATTTTGATTCATTTAGATTTCTTGAAAAGTATACAAGATATGCAGAAGTGATTCACTTATGGAATGTTAAAGTTACAAGTAATCTTGAGAATAGTCATTATCCAGTATTGCCTAAACACTTAACTAGTGAAGGATGGGCAGATGTAGAACAGTATATGAAGATATTAATAGATGAGAACCAAGATTGTAAGATATTATTTGAGCATAGGTCAGATTTAATTAGTGATGATGAACTAGATGAGTGTTACCGATGGATAGATGAGTTGCTCACAGGATGTTGATTGTACATCCTCTAACATAAGCTTCCCTTCATCCTACGATAGAGAGTGTAGAACGACGGGAAGCTTAGGGGCGTTAGGCGACGTTTTTCAAAAAATAATTTATTAAAATAAAAAAAATGAGGTGTTGTAGAATAATGATTTTTTTTGATAAAAGTATTTGTAAAAAATGTGGTACATGTATATCGTATTTTGATGGATATTGTATGACACAGGATGAGGGCTATCCTATTATTGATTATGAAGTATGTAATCAATGTCAAAAATGTATCGCAATCTGTCCATATCAGGCAATAACAATGAATAATATACCGCCAACTAAAATCACAGATGAATTAATTAAAAGTAAAATTGGATATGATGAACTAATTTCTTTACTGAGGTTTAGACGTTCAACGAAAATATTCGCTAAACGAGATATTCCAAAAGATATTATAAGTAAAATAGCTAGTAGTGCTAAATATGCTCCAAATCAGAATAAAAATATTGATATTTTGGTTATCGATGATCCATCAATGATTCAAATAATTGACTTATGTGCGTTAAAATTTGTAAAACGATTATATAAACTTATGTTCTCCCTAAAGCCAATATCAAAATTTATTAGTATTTTTTTAAAATCAATCTATGTAATAAAAAAGAAAATGGAACGTGATTTGTATATAAATAAACATATAGTGAAAGAAAATACAAATGTTCTTTTGCTTGTCATTGGCAATTCTAAAGTTCCAACAACCGAAATGAGTGCACAATATTTATTAGCAACGATGATTTTAACAGCAGTTTCATTAAATGTGGGATGTACATTGATGGATTCGTTAAAATTAGCAATCAATAATAATAAGAAGATAAAAAACAAATTAGGAATTAAAAAAACTAATAAGGTTCTTGGTGTTTTAGCTCTTGGATACTCTAATGAAAAAATAGTAAATATACCTAATGGATATGAAATCAATTTATTTTGGAATAAATTAAATGATTAGCTGCCAAATAATGAAAAAACAAAAAAAGCGATCTCCTAACAGCGTTTTTACGGTTCGCATCTTTGGTGCTTACCGAAATACCTTAGGCACTTCGTAAATACGCGATACGTTATGTGGCAGAAACTGCGAATATATCTCAACAAGAGTAGGAGAATAAAAATGATACTAAATGCAATTTATATTCTAATTGATATTATTTTTTTAGTTTTAATTATTTTATCCTTTATATCAATTAGAAAGAATAAGTATAATGGAGATAAGTTATTTGAGACAAAAGATTTTTGGATATATAAACTAATGACACTAATGGGTATAGTTGTTATTACATTTTTGGGACTTTCTTTTATTAGAGAAGATTTAAATTACAATTTTAAATTTGAAAACATTGCTTTTTTGCTAATGTTTTTTTCACAGTGGATTACTTCTCCGAGAAGAATTATAGTAGATAATAAAGGCTTTTATTATATGACAAGATTTAATGGGAAGAGATTAATCTGTGAATTTAATAATATAGAGAGTTATAAAATATCTGACAAAGGTAAAATAAAACTTTATTCACATGATCAAATAAATATAGGCTTAATTGGTAAGATTGAAAAACAAGATGTAGATAAAATTAAGAAGATATTAAATGATAGAAAGATTAAATCAAGATAACTTTAGAAATATGTATTAAACTAATTAAATTATACTTAGAATGATTCTATCACATAACAGAGCACTTAAGATATACTACTAAGGACATGCAATACATCTTAAGTACTAGATACGTTATGTTAAATATCAAGTTTCAATTTGAGTAAGTCAAGTGAGTTCATGTTTTGAGAATAGGGATGGGTTATGAAATGAAAAGAAAGCTAGAATGGAATCGAATTAGAAATGCTGGCAAGATAGAATATATTATGAGGACTGTAATTTATTACGTTATTCTAAGAATAGGAATTTTTAGTATAGGTGAAATTCTTCAGATAATATTTGGAGTAACGGAAATAAAAATTACACGGTTATTAACTGATGGTGTATTTTTAATATTTGTATTTGTTATTTTAGGTATATTATATAGTTTATTAGAATGGAGCTTATATGAAAACATCTTGTGTGGAAAGTGGAATAAGAATATTAAGAAGATAAAACAAAGATATATAATTATCTATGGTGAATTATATTATGGGATTCCATTAGCATTATTAGAAATTTTCTGGGGAGGATATTTTACAATAGACGTTTATATTATAGTTTTTATAACTGTAATTATTATTGGGGTATGTGCAGGATGGATAATATGGGATAAGAATGAGCACGAATTCTTATATGAATGGATATATGAGTAGAAACAATTGTTTATATAAAGTGTTTTGTGTAAATAGTACAACTACACACTCACTTCATTATATAAATCAAGAAAATAGTGAAGAAAAGTGTGGTGGTTATGTATGAGTAAAAGGTATTCAAAACAATCTATAGGAATAGTATTATTTTTACTTTTAACTTATTTTATTTGATAAGCTAAAGCAGAAGTGGCTAAAACTTCTTTTAAAAATTCAAACTTTTCAGAATAGAATGGCTGATAATATAACCATTAGTGTGGTGCATATCTGCTAACAGATAGGCAAAATTTAATGATATAGATGTTTGGAGGAAATTAGATGATAAAAATTATTGATACATTCAAAGAATTCAAAGAAGTTTTTCAAAATAATTTAGATTTATCTATAGAAGAAAAAATTGAGTTATGGGATAAAGCATATATATGTAAATTTCCAGAACTTGAGAAGAAAATAAAAGAAGATTATGATTTAAATGGTTATAATTGGCGAGAAATAGCAAAAAGTAAGGTTTTTAATAATACTAAGAAAGATTATGAAAAAATGATGCAGGCATATAATAACATACTGCAAATTATTAATGGCATAAATAAAAAAGTTTTTGACATATTTAACTTAGATTTAGAACTGAATATAGTGTTATATTGCGGACTTTGTAATAGTGCTGGTTGGGTAGATAGATATAATGGTAAGAGAGCAGTATTTTATGGAATTGATAAGATTGCTGAACTTGAATGGCATACGATAGAAAAATTAGATCCACTTATAGCTCATGAGTTATGTCATGTTATTCATTTTGAATTAAGAGGTGAAGATGATTTACCAAAAGAAGTAGAAAAAAATAAATACAATATAGGAATTTGGAGAATATATGAAGAAGGATTTGCACAATTTTATCAAAACAAATTATTAGGAAAAGATGTAGATTCTAGAGGTAAAGAGTGGCTAAAAAAATGTAATGATAAGAAAAATGATTTAAAGAAATTATATGAACAAGCTCTGAAAGAAGAAGAAGGCACAAAAAGATTCTTTGGAGATTGGTTTAAAATTTTGGGTGTTAGTGATGCTGGTTATTTTTTGGGAGCAGAATTAATAAAAAAATTAGACCAGAAATACAGTATAAAGGATTTAGCACAATTAAATTTCAGTATAATTGAAAAAGAAGTCTTAGATTATTTACATGATGATAATTAAGTACTGCATAACAAGTAGTCTAGATATTTATTTGGAGAATAAAAAATATCGGGGCTACTTGAATCGCTAATTGAAGTGATTCGTAATGTTGCTTAATTTAGAAGAAACATAATGGGGGGAATTTACATGCAAACAATAGAAATAAAAAGATTAAGTAAGGAAGATATAGCACATCTTGCTCCATTAGCTCAAGAATATAGACAAGCTCATGAGACATTAAAATTCAAAGATGATTATAAAAACATTTTAATTAAATATTTCGAAGAATTATTGGAAGAAAAAGAAAAAGTAGCAATTTTAGCTAAAGTTAATGATGAAATAGCTGGCATCATAGTAGGTACTATAGATAATAATTCTAGATTGATGCTACCTGAGAAAATTGGATACATTCCATTATTAGTAGTATTGAAAAAATATAGGAGAATTGGTATTGGTAGCAAACTTACCAAAGAGCTAATTGGATGGTTTAAAGAAAAAGGTATCGATTTAGTTGAATTGTATACTTCAATCGCTAATAAAAATGCAAGAGAATTTTGGGAAAAGAATGGGTTTGGTATTAATCTTGAGAGAAGATTTAAAGAGATTTAAGAGAATATTTATGGTTATTTTTAATTATGCAGCATAGGAAAGATAATGATTGTTGGGGGTTTCCTAGAGGAGCAATTGAATTAGGAGAAAGCTATATATAAAGAGAGTAAAATCTACTGTTAGTAATGTAAATTGCTTAAAATAGGTTTATTGAAATAATTTGTAAAGAAATTTAAATATATTATATATTACTAATGTTATACCTGCTGAGACTAATGGACCGACAGGTATACCTTTAAATATAAAAAGACCTATAATAGAACCTAAAACGATAGGTACTGCAATTGAAGGATTTGAGGCTAGTAGTTCATATCCTTTGCCTGTAAACATAATGACTAGTGTAGATGTAATTATTGCTGATAATCCCATAGGTGATTTTATAGATATTAAGATGTCTTTTAGTGAGTATTTATCTTGTGCAATTGGAGTAAGTATACCTATTGTTAAAATTATTATCCCTATTTTTAGACCATTAAGTTCCAATTTTGGGAAATATGAATCTAGTTTTAAGAGCTTCATCAAAATAAGTAATGAGCTTGCTATTGCTAATGGATTATTTTTAATGAATAAACTCAAGGTTAGAATGATAAGTAATATAATATAACTTTGTTCCATTTTTATCACCTTTTTTAACAACTACTTGTTTGTGTTTATATCATTATATGTAAGTAAAAAAATATTAAGACGTTATTTTGTTTAAATAAGATATAAGAGAGTGTTTTTATGGATGTATTCCATCAGATAACAAAGTGTTACACATATCCTATTTTAAAGATATATGACATCAGTAACACTAAAGGCTTTGTGTCATATATTACTTTTGATATAGCAGCTTTTATATGGAAATATATATTTTATTTAGAATTTTAAAGGAGGAGAAAATATGTATGGAGTTATAGCATGTTTTGATAATCAAACAGAGAAATATTTTAAAAATTTATGGAAATTATTAGTTGAGAATGATATTTCCTATTATTCAGAAGAAGTAGAAGATAGAAGACCACATATTACTATTGCTGATTACAATAGGTTAGATGAAAAAAAGTTTATTGAAGATATGGACAAGTTCTATCGTTCTAAATCAGGAATTCAAGTTACTTTAAGTGTTTTAGGAACTTTTTTAAATTCAGGGACATTATTTGTAGCACCTACTTTATCCAAAGAACTGTTAAGCTTTCACAACGCTCATCATGAATATTTTAAACAGTATAACGATGAACCAAACTCATTTTACCTTCCTGGTAAATGGATTCCGCATTGTACTATTGCAAATAGATTAAGTCAGGAAAAACTGGTAGAGGCATTTAATTACTGTTCTCAAAATATAGGTGTTATCAAAGCACAAATAAGTGAAATATCTTTGATAAAAGTGAAATATGAAAACAATAAAAGTGTTGGGGTTTCTACTATTTTTTCAAAGAAGTTAAGATAGATTTTTAAATTGGTTATTAAAAAGGAAGAAATCATTGATTATATATGCCATGCTTTTGAAAGTAAGTGGTTAGAAGGGAGAGTTTATGATTAGATATTGTACTGATAAAAAAGTAGATTTTGAAAAATTAATAGAATTATTTAAGCAAGTAGGTTGGGATGATAAAACACGAGATATTAAGAGATTAAAAGCTATGGTAGATAATTCGCAAATAGTAGTTACAGCATGGAAAGATGAAGAAATGATTGGATTTGCAAGATGTGTAACGGATTTTGTATTTAATGGACAAATAAATAACGTTGTAGTTGATACAAGATATAGAGGAAAAGGGATTGGTAAAGAATTAATTAAGAAGATATTAGATAGTAGTAAACAAGTTACATATATTTTAAGAGGGGACCTAGAAAATGAAGGATTTTATAGGAAATTAGGATTTGAAGAAGCTCAACTTTCTTTTGTTTACAAACGGAAAGAATAAATATCATATGAAGAAGCTATGAATTTATTAAAATGTGATAGTAATTAGACTGCTTTATGGGAATTAGATAAAAGATTAGTTGAAAATAAAGAGGAGGAAAGATAATGGAGCATTTTATGAGACTTTTCGAAGAACCTTTTGAATTGATAAGGTCTAAGAAAAAAATTATAGAAATAAGACTAAATGATGAGAAACGACAAAAAGTAAAAATTGGTGATATAATTACTTTTTCAAAGTTACCCGATTGTGAGGAAAGATTAAGAGTAAAAGTTCTTGGATTATTACATTATTATACTTTTGAACAGCTATATGAGGATATACCTTTTAGTCATTTTGGATGTGAGGGAAAATCAATGAAATGGATGTTAGAAAAAACTTATGAAATTTATACTAAGGAGCAAGAAGAAAAATATGGAGCTCTAGGTATCAGAATAGAAGTGATTGAGTAAATTTGTATCTAATCTTGTCCCTATAGTTATATAAAAAATATTGAATGGTATTCAGGAATAAACAGAGAAAAATTATTTGATGTTTTGCTTGTTATGCTAGATGAAAACAGTTTAAAAAGACATAGAGACGGGAACATACTTGTGGACTTTGTTTACTAGCTTGCCTGGTAGGGAAATAGGTAATAACGTTCAATAATATTATATTACCTATACTCGACTGGTAATACAAAGTGTGTTATATGGCAGATAATGCAATTTTGAATTTAATATGGGAGTTAGGCTAAAGAAAGTTGAATATATTTAAGAAAAGATGCTGTGTTAAGGGGTGTATTTAATGAACAAGTTTTTAAGTAAAGGTAGATATTTTACTATTACGATATTAATATTTTATATTTTAATATTTATATTACCAACATTACTGGATGATAGGGATTTAGCTATTAAATTAGTATTTTTAATAGCTATTGGATATATTTCTTTAACAGCATTTATTATTGGTAAGTATAATAAAATTGAATTTTGGAGTGGTTATTATAAGGGGATGGTAGATGAAGAGAATATAGAGCTATATTGTAAATTATCCAATAAATATACACAACAACTTATGGTACCTTCAATGATATACTATGTTATAAGTATTATTTTTAATTTTAGTTTTAGAACAGATATTATTATTTTAATTATAGTTATAATAGCTTTTCCTATATGGCTAAAAATGAAGTTAGCACCATATCGCAATAAGAAATAATCATGTTAATATTTTATAAATGGGCATTTCAAATGCAATTTATAATTCAAATATAGATTAGAAAGAGGGAGTGGGGAAAATGACAGATTCACCAAATATAATAAGTAATAAGCAGAGTAAAAAAGAGTCTATAAATTTTTTATTGTATTCATTAGGGTTATTAGTATCACTTTTCGGAACGAATGTATATACGTTTACTATCGGTTTGTATGTACTTAAAGTAACAGGCTCAGGTTTATCTTTTGCAACCACGTTAGTATTGAGTACAATTCCAGTAGTCTTAATTAATCCTTTTGCAGGTGTGTTAGCTGATAAACTAAATAGAAAAATACTTGTAGTATCAATGGATTTAATTAATGGTATTCTTTTTATTGGATTATTTCTATTCAGCAAATATTATGGATTAAGTCTAGCAATAATTTATATTAGTACATTTATAAATAACTGTTTTACGGCAATTTTCAATGTCAGTATGGACTCAGCAATGCCCAATATTGTATCAAAGAATAATCTAATGAAGTTAAATTCCATTACGAAGATAATAATTTCTATTACTATGATTTTAGGACCAATGGTTGGTGGTATTTTCTTTGCATTGATTAATATTAAAACATTTATAGTTATAAATGGACTATCATTTTTACTTTCAGGAATCACAGAATTATTTATTGATTTTCAATATTGTAAGGAAAATGTTATAGAAGAAAAGAGCGAGAAACTTACATTTTATGAAGAAGTTAAGGAAGGATATAAATATATTTTAGGCAAGTTTGACATAGTTATGATGATAGCTATATTTATAATACTTAATTTTGCAATAGGATTTTCTATACAAGTTCCATTACCATTTGTTATTAATGACGTGTTAAAAATAAGCACAAAATACTTTGGAATTATTCAGAGTATGCTTGCAATAGGATTTATACTTGGGGCTTTAATAATAAACAGGTATGGAGAAAAATGGGTGCACTACAAAGTGATTGCTAACATGTGTATAATGATTGGTATTACTACTGTATTGATGACTATACCAGTATTTCCTGGAGTAAGTTTTAGTAGCGAAATTATTTTAGTTATTTATTACTGCTTTATTACGATGATATTAGGGGGCTCCATTTCTCTGATAGATATTACTGCAACTACATATTTGCAGATAATTATTGCAGACAATTTCAGAGGTAGAGTTATGAGCTTACAGTTTAGTTTAGTTAAAATAATCCTTCCACTTGCACTAATTTTATCAGGATTTGCTATAGATTTTATGCCAATACATGTTGTTTTACTATTTGGAAGTTTTCTAATATTTATGTCAGTAACTATATGGTATAGAAAATATTTGAGATATATAAATTTAGAGATAATTAATCAGTAATAGTTATTAGAAAACGTTAGTTAATGCTGTGTTTGTGATAATAAAGATTATAAAGGCGGGGCATTGAATGGAGAAGGAATTTAATTTATGTTTTTATTCGATTGCTAAGACTATTTGTTTTGATATTTTTATTATTATATTAGTGATTATTTTTACAGGAACAGAAAATTTAGATAATTTTTTAGAAGTAATAGTTCCTGTTTTATTGATTAGATGGGTTTTAGGTGTTGGAAATATTTACAAAATAAATATAGATAAAGATAAAATAATATGCCATTCAATTTATGGAAAGAAAATTATAAAATGGTCAGATGTTAAAAAAGTTGAATTTGATGAAATAAGAATGGGTAAATTTTCAAGTTTGGGATTTATTTTTTCTGTTAACAACAACCGAACGAAAAGGGTCAAAAAAAGAAGAATTTATATAAAATATCTCAATAAAAAAGTTGAAATAAAAAATACTATTAAAAAAATATGTGCAGTTAAAAAAATTGAATTTAAAGACCTTCTAAATGAATCTACAAACTAGTTGAGATTGAAATGTATTTAATAGATAACATAGGTTTATTCTTAAGAAATATATTAATTTTAGAGGTGAAGAAATGAAGAAATTCAAGGCAAAAATGCTTAATAAAAAAGCTTCTAATCCAAAAAACAAACCTGACAAGATTATTGAAGCTATCGGTTTAAAATTTGGGCAGAATATTGCTGATATTGGAGCAGGGGGAGGTTACTTTTCTCTCAAATTTGCTGAAATAGTAGGAGAGGAAGGGAAAGTTTATGCAGTGGATGTAAATCCAGAATTTATAGAATTTATCAAAAATCAAGCTAAAGAAAAGGATTTAAATAATGTTATACCAATTCTTGCGATTGAAGATAGATTAGAAATACCTAAAAATAGTTTGGATTTTATATTTATGCGCAATGTTACTCATCATATACCTAATCGAGTAAAATATTTTAGAAATTTAAAAGATTTCTTAAAACCAGATGGAAAGGTTATTGTTATAGAATATAAAAAAGGAAATTTTTTTACGTTTCATGGAATATTTAGACATGTTGTTCCTAAAGAAGTTATCATACAAGAAATGGAATATGCTGGATACCTATTAGAAAAGGAATTTGATTTTTTGCCTGAGCAACACTTTACAATTTATTCAAAGCAAGCGTAGACGATTTGTGAAGATGAAATTAGAATGGAAGCAAATTTATGTAAGTAAGTTATAACGTTGACAAATTACGAGACGTTACATGAAAAATGAAATAATTAGATTAAATTTAAAAAGGAAGGTGAAAATCTTG
Source organism: Caloranaerobacter ferrireducens (assembly GCF_001730685.1). Classification (NCBI taxonomy): domain Bacteria; kingdom Bacillati; phylum Bacillota; class Tissierellia; order Tissierellales; family Thermohalobacteraceae; genus Caloranaerobacter; species Caloranaerobacter ferrireducens. The sequence goes on from NZ_MDJR01000003.1 coordinate 119,087, forward strand.
CGAGAAAGAAATATCGCTACTATTGCTTTAAAAGTAATGGCTATTTATATTTTTATTCAGTCAATTAAATATATTTCATATTTTATTAGTACATCATATTTTCAGTTTGTAAATCAAGATGTTGGAAAAAGTTTAATTACAAATATGATAATTGCAAGTTTAGCTCCTGCTATTATTCTTATGATTTTAGGATTGGTTTTATGGGTTAAGGCGAAAAAGATAGCTGAATATATGGTGATTTGTGAAGATATAGATGATAGAAGTGTAAATGTTGAAGAATTACAGTCAGCAGCATTTTCAGTTGTAGGATTGATAATTTTGGTAGATATAGTTAAAGACTTACCCAAATTTATATTTCAAATAATGAAATTTAAAGGTAGTTACATACTATTAAAATCTTCTACTGGATTAGAAATAAAAATTTCAATAGTTATAATGGTTATTAGATTTGCTATAGGGTTAATATTATTTTTAAAGTCAAGAGGAATAGTAGGATTGATTAAAGGTCTGAGAAAAGCAGGTTTAAATAGTATAGAGGAAAAAGAATAAGGAGAAGAAACTTCTAAAGATAATTATAATAACACTTTAAATATTGGAGGTAAGATATGCAAAATAGTATTTCAATATAGATTTGTGTATATTTAACATAAAATGCATATGGTTCTCGACCCAAAAAAATCATTACAGTTAAAGGGAGGACATTATGAAGAATATTATAAATTTTTTACGTAGTTTTGCTTTGTTATTTGTTTTTCTAATTTTTTTCAATACGATTATTTTTGCGATTGATGATTACAAAAGTATTAAATTACCTAGTGGAGAAATAGTTAAAATATCACGTGAGGAACATAAAACTGGATACAGATATGATATAGTTTTTTCAGACGGAAACACTTATTTTTATGAAGTTTATGGGAATCTAAGTACTGGAGGAGGTTCACCTAATCTTACCGGTGAACAAATGATTCATGCACAAGAAGCAATTAAGTTATACGAGCAAAAATATGGGTTACCGAAATCAGAGAAGAATGAATCATCAAGGAATCTTTTAGGTTTATTATTTATTGCTTTAGGTATTATTGGTATATTATCACCTAAAATTAGTTGGTATTTAAGTATTGGATGGAAACTAAAAGAAGCTGAACCAAGTAAAATTGCATTAGTGATTAATAGGATACTTGGTGTAATTCTATTCGTTGTAGGAATAATAACACTCTTTTGATTTATTATGTTTCTAAAAATATAAAGTAATATAGAATGATTTAGAAGTACATTAATTTAAGAAAAAACGTTATTAAAGAAATAAAAAATGTTGTATTAGAAAAATTTTAAATTTTAGGAGGCTAACTAATGAAGAAGGAAAAAGTTTCTTTAGTTGAATGTAGAACATATGATTATGAACTTGTTAAGAAATCAATAATTAAAAGCTTTGAAAATTTAGGTGGTATTGATAAATACATAAATAAAGGTGAAACAGTATTATTAAAATTAAATCTATTGATGAAGAAAAAACCAGAAGAAGCAACCACTACTCATCCAGTCTTCACAAAAGTTTTAGCAGAAGTGCTAATAGAATATGGAGCAAATGTTTTAATTGGAGATAGTCCAGGAGGACCTTTTAATTCAAGAGCATTAAGAGGTATCTATAAAGCTTGTGGGATAGAAGCTATAGCAAATGAAGTAAATGCTAAACTAAACTATAATACTAATGTTATGGAAGTGAAAAATGTTCAAGGCAGGATATTAAAAGGCTTAACAGTGACAGAAATGTTAAAAGATGTAGATAAAGTAATATCAGTTTCAAAATTAAAGACTCATGGAATGGCAATGTTTACTGGGGCAGTAAAGAATATGTTTGGAATTATACCTGGAGTTTTAAAAGCAGAATATCATTTAAAAATGCCAAATATAAAGGATTTTTCTGATGCTTTAGTTGATATTTGTTTATATTCAGATCCGATTTTATCTTTTATGGATGGAATTGTAGGAATGGAAGGGGATGGTCCTTCTGCTGGTGATCCTAGAGAAGTAGGAGTTATAATTTCATCAACAAGCCCTTATCATTTAGATGTAGTTGCTACTTCGATAATAAATTTAGAGCCAACTAAAGTTCCAACTATCCAAAGATGTGTTGAAAGAGGTATTTGTAAAGGTAATTTTGATGATATTGAATTAGTTGGAGAAAGGATTGAAAAATTTAGGATAGATGATTTTAGAATACCAGAAATCAAAAGTGTGAATATGGTAAGTGATAAAACTCCTAAATTCTTAAGAAACTTCATAAATGCTTGGTTAAGACCAAAACCTGTATTTATTCATGAAGACTGTGTTAGCTGTGGTGTTTGTGAAGAAAATTGCCCACCACAGGTTATTGCTATGGAAAAAGGTAAGCCTATAGCAAATTTAGACGAGTGTATTAGATGTTTTTGCTGTCAAGAACTATGTCCTAAAAAAGCAGTAAAAATTCATAGACCTTGGTTATTAGACAAACTTTCAAAGTTGTAGTATATGGTATTTGGATGCTTATAGCTTTAGATACTCATTTACTGTTTTTGGATGAATTAAAAGAGTTTTAAATATAGGTTGGTAAAAGGAAATATTGAGGCATGGAGAATATATTTTGAAAGATATTCTCAATGTCTTTTATTTTTTTATACTGTTTTTTATAATTCATAGGAAATTATATACCTTATTAAATTGAAGATTTTGTTCAAAATAACGGAAATTAAAATGAAATCTTGGAGGAATTTTCTATTAAATGAAGAAATTAAAAGGAATATTATTAATTCAAAATAGTTTTAATATTTTAAAACATAAAATTTAGTAAATAAAACTTAGTAACAATTATTTCAAACTAAAATTTTTATAGAAAGGAAGTTTGAAATGAATGGTTGGGAAAAAGCATATCAGAAAAAACATTCTGGAGAAATAAAACCTCATCCAGACCTTGTAAATGCTGAAAAACTCTTTAAAAAAAATAAAGTTAAAAAAGTATTAGATCTCGGATGTGGTGATGGACGACATTTGGTTTTTTTATCAAGAAAAGATTATAAGGTATATGGGTTAGATTATTCTAAGACTGCTTTAGAAAGATCAAAAAAATGGCTTACTAATTGTGGATTAGAAGCTGAAGAATTAATAGAAGCAGACTTTACAGATTTATCATGGAATGACTGTTTCTTTGATGCAGTAATTTCAACGCAGGTACTAGGTCATGGAAGAATAGAGAAAATAAAAAGAGCATTTTATGAGATATATCGCGTATTAAAATCTGGAGGTTATCTATTTATAACTGTACCAAAATATCCTCCTTTGAAAAATTGGAAAGATGGAAAATATAAAGAAATTGAAAATAAGACATATGTTCCACTTGAAGGTCATGAAGAAGGAATTGTGCATTATTTTTTTGAAGAAAGAGACCTAAGAGATATTCTTTCAGGATATGATATTTTAGATTTTAAAAAAGATGAAGCAACATATAAACATTATAGTGTGTTAGCAAGAAAAAGATAGAAACGGTATTTTGTTGTATTTACAGGCTATATTACAAGTCATGGAGCAATAGTCATTAAAGTAAATTAGAGGGGGGTTGTTGTCATGTTAGATAAAGTTATCATAAGGGAATACAAAAATTCTGATGAATTAAATTGGTTAGATGTTCATGCAAGTGTAATGGTTGATTCGTATGCATGGTGGATTGTTATTCATAAAAAGCCGACATATAAAAAAGAAGTAGTAGATTTAGTTGCAGTTATTGAAGATAAAATCATAGGATTTATAACAATAGAAATCAATTCAGACATTATCGATATTGTAAAAGGTGATTATGGATTTGTATGGGAATTTGGAGTACATAGAAATTATAGAGGAAATGGAATTGGTAAAAGATTGATTAATAAGGCACATGAAATTATGAATGATAGATATGGAATAAACAAAAGTATATGGTACTCACAAGATGAAAAAGCTCAAAGATATTATGAAAAGTTAGGAATGAGAGAAATAGAAAGGCATTGGCAATTTAGTGTTTATCCTACAGAAGCACAAAAGAAGTTGTTTGAAAAAGATAAATTTAACTGTTGGGCAATGCGAGGTTCATGTAATATTGAAGACTTCGAAGAAGTAAAACAAAAATTTAGAGTAATTGAGGAGGATGATGCACTAAAACCAAGAATTTGTATAGGATATGAGTATATATTGTAGAAATATTTTCTGGCTTGCAGTTGAATATGTTTATAAATAGTTGTAAATGAGGGGAGAAGAATTACTATGATATTTGAAACTTCAAATACATATGTATCTTTAATAGAAGAAGTAGATTTAAATAGAATACTTGAAATATATAATTCAAATAAAGATTTTTTGTTATCACATATGGATAAAGAATCAGTAGATATTGAATGGATTAGAAATGAATTAGATAATATGAGAAGTATTGGCTTTAATTCTTATAAGATTATTGAAAAAAGGTTTAATAGAACTATAGGTTTTGTCGAGTTTACAGCAAACAAAGAAAGTTATTTGTCCTTACTAATGATACATAGCGATTTTAAAGGTAATGGATATGGAAAAGAAGTTTTTTATGGATTAGAAAATTACTTGAAAGAAAATTTTTCTGATTCGATAAGAATTGATGTAGTAACAGATTTTGACTCGAGAGTTTTCAAATTTTGGAGTAAACTAGGTTTTCAAGTGCAAGAAAATATTATATTAAATTGGGCAGATAAAGAATTATCAGCTATTGTAATGAAAAAGCATTTGTAAATAATTTCATTTTATTATCTTTTTGGTTGGTAAAATAATAGTAATGAAAATAGAGTACTCTATTTAAGGTGAGTTTAGATGAAAGAAAGGAAGAAAAAATGATGAAAAGGTCAATAATTATTTTTCCTAAATTTAGAAATCTAGAAAAAATTGAAGAAATAAGAAAAAAATATGATCCACTTTATAATTGTATTAAACCACACATTACTGTTGTTTTTCCATTTGAAAGCAACATAAAAACAGAAGAACTTGAAAAACATGTTAAACAAGCATTGAAGGGTATAAAGCCATTTAAGATTAGGTTAAAAGGAATAACAGGAACAACTGATAATTATTTATTTTTAAATATAAAGGAAGGAAATGATAAAATAATTGAAATACATGACAAATTATATACAGGCATATTGGAGAAGTTTTTATATAGGAAAATTACATATATTCCTCATATTACTGTTGGGAAAGTAGAAGATGTTGAAGAATTTGAAATTGTACTTGAAGAAACAGAAAAAATACAAGATACTTTTGAAACAGTTGTGGAAGAAATATGTGTTGAATTGATAGATGAAAATGATAAGTCAAATATAGAGTTTACTGTTAAGTTGTAGATATATCTTTTTATGACAAAGATATGTGTGTATAAGTATGTGAAGGAGTGTGATAGTATTGTCTTATTGGGATAAATTTAAATTGCGTGAATTTGAAAATATAGATATTGCTAATAGAAAAGCAGATGAAATGCGCAACAAACTAATTAAAAATAAATTCGAAGCAGAACGTAGACCGTTGAAGTTAATAATTATAGGAATAAGTTCTATTATTGCATGGATAGTAGTTCCGGATTTATTAAATAACCCTTCAGTAAATAACATTATAAAATTATTATTATCTGGAGCTTTAATATTTGCATCCTTAGGAGTAATAGCTTTGCCCTATGGGGTATACAAACTGATTAAAAAGAAGTGAATTGGATAGTAGTTTTTGTTTGTAGTTAAGTAAATAAATAGGGTAGTGAAAAATGAGAAAATCTAAATTAGAAGAAAACTTCAATGTTATAATAGTGAAACTAGTAATATTGCAAAATCTAGGAGGCATTTATGATAATTGATTTACATAATCATTGTGAATTATCGAAAAATACTAATTTAAAAATAATTGATTATATTGAGAAAGCTAAAATTCTAGGCGTTTCAGTAGCAATTACTGAACATAATCACTTATATAATAGAAAAGGAGAAATTGATGGAGTGTCTATATACGCAGGAATAGAGATACTTAATGATTATGGCGATTTTATAGTATTTGGTGCACCTGAAGATTGTGTAAAACGAAGAAATAATATGATCGAACTTATAGAGTATATTCATAAATTTGGTGGAGTTATTATTGCAGCTCATCCATTCTCAGGATATGGGGTTTGTAAAGTTAATGAAAGAAAAATTGCAAATGAAATTATTGAATTAGTAGATGCAATAGAGGTATATAATGGAAAAGAAGAACGTGAGTTTTGGATACAAGCAGAAAAGTTAGCAAGAATTCACAAAAAACCATGTACAGGTGGTAGCGACGCTCATAATATTAATGATTTGTTTAAGGTTGGCACACAATTTGTTGATAGAATTGAGAGTATAAATGATTTAGTTAAAGCAATAAAAAGTGGGCGATGTGAGCCAGTATTAATAAATAATAGATCTATTTGAGGTAAATTTTCAAGTTCTGAAATAACTTCATAAGCTTTTTTTTAAAGCAGAATAAGGTCTTAAGAAATTGAAATAAGCTATAAACAAGGTAATAAAAACTACAGAACCTTTATTTGATTGAAAACCATAACTAGGGACGATAATAGGGGAGTGAAAAATGAGAAAATCAAAAATTAAAGTTTTTATATTTTTTATATTAATAATAAGCATTATTTTTTATGGCTGTTATGTAAATGAAGGAGTTAATGCAAAAAAAGATAAAAATACAAATGGTACAGATGACTATAAATTAAATATTGAAGATATAAAGTAGAATTACTCAGAAGAGGAAAAAATATTAAATATCGTAAAGATAAACGAAGATTATGTATTGGTTGAATCACAAAGAGAAACTTATTCAAATAAATTTGTATTATATAATTTAAAAACTGGTGATAGAGATATTATGCCGACTGGGATTGAATTTGTGAAATTAGAGAAGGTAGAGAATGAGAACTATATTGTTTTCTTATCGAGTGGAAAAAATAGTGAATGTGTTTTCAGAAAGTTTCCATATTATATAAGATGCATTAGGATAAAAAATGATATAGAGAGTACTAATGATTTTATAGCGCTAGAAGAGGATAAATACTTTAAGATAAATGAAACCATTTCAGCTGGAAGCAAAAATTGTTGTAGCCTTTCAGATATTATAGTAACTTTAGATGGTTTACAGGTATTATTTGAACCAATACCAGGACAAGAAGCTTTATTTTATGCAGCAGATACAGATATTCCTGAAACAATTATATATTATGATGAGGATAAAAAGCAAATGTTGATTGAAATGAAGGATACGCAGATAGGTAATAGTTTAAAAGAAATTAAAGAAATATCAACCAAAAAAAATAGATATATAAATTCGTTGAGAATTACTGAAAAGGAAAAGAATATTCAATTAATAGTAAACATTGAAGATTTTACAGAAGAATATATAGCAAAGATTAAGAAGATTCCTAGTGGATTACCGTTTTTTGAAATTAGATTTAGAAGTAAAAGGTGATAGTTGTTATTGATTTTGTATATTGATGGGGGTTTGATTATGAAAGTAGCTTTTTTAGATAGAGATGGAACAATAATAGAGGATTATGAAGATGAAAAATGGAAATATGTAAAAGACCCCGTATTTATAAAAGGGGCAATCAAGGCTCTTAAGGTCATGAAAGAAAAAGGATATGAGATTATTATAATAACTAACCAGTATTCTTTTTCTCATTATGCGATATTCAATTAGGTCAAAAATTAGGGATAAAAACATTTGGAATAAATATAGAAGTTGAAGGAAGAAATACAGTAAAAATTAGTTCTTTAAAAGATGTGATAAGATATTTGGAATAAGTGTTATAGTCTATCATATAAACGATTATAAAATAAAGATTAATTTATTTTGGAGTGATGAATATATGCCACAGGTTAAAATTCATATATCCTCATCTATTGAATTTGAAAACAAGTCATTATTAGTTAAAGAAATTCGTGAATCTATACCACAAGTATTAGGAATAAGTCAAAATATTGGACAAGTAATGTTGTATGAAAGTCCTAAAGAATGCAGAAGTATTCATGAAAGTAGAGATATTAATTTTGTTTTTGTTGAAACGACAATGTATCCTGGAAGAAGTAAAAAAATGAAAGAAAAATTAATGCAAAGATTTATTTTTCTTATACATAAATACACAGGAGTTGATAAAAAAGATATAATCTGTGTTATTAATGAAATACCACCAGAAAATTATTATGGTGGTACGTCTCACAAATATATTGAAGATTTTGAGAATAGTTGAGGAGCAAAGCATTCGGGGAAAATATATGCAGGATATGCTGATATTACAAATATAGAAGTAAATTTTCTTTGTAAATATAAGAATATTTAGTAAAATATATTAATAAAATTAGGTTTTAGGGGGTAGTGAGGATGTACGACAAGATAGCAAAGTTTTATGATAAATTGGGATGGAAGAATTATTCAGAAAGATTATGGAAATATATGTTTAGTTATTTTAAGGAAATAAATTTTAATCCTAGAACTCATTTAGATATTGCGTGTGGTACAGGAATATTGTGCATTAATGCAATGGAAGCTGGTATTAAATCAGAAGGATTAGATATATCAATACATATGATTAGAAAAGCTATTGAAAATGCAAAAGATAAAAATATGGATATTAATTTTATCCAAGAAGATATGAGAAGTTTTGAAATGAATAAGAAATATGACCTAATTACTTGTACATATGATGCAATAAACCATTTACTTACACTAGACGAGTGGTTAATGACATTTTCAAATGTTAAAAAACATCTTAATTATGGAGGAATTTTTATATTTGACTGTAATACATTGAGGGCTTTAAGAGAAAAATGGAACGGATTTCATATGCAGAAAGATAGTAATGGTAACTATATTATACAAAAGGCGATATTTTATGAGGATAAAGGACAAGCAAGTGCAACATTTACCGTATTTACAAAGGAAGATAGGGGGTTATATGATGGGTTTGAAGAGACATTTACCGAAGCTGCTTTTTATTCTAAAGATATAATTGATGCATTAAATAAAGCTGGTTTTACTGAAGTTAGTATTACAAATATGGAATTTAAAATGTTAGATGACCCAGATGGAGAATATAGAAATGTGTATGTATGCAAATAAAACTAAGGTCAAAACAAAGTCAGAGAGAATTATGTGTAAGATTAAATAATTAATTGAGAGAAAAAATATATAGTACTGTATTCTTTTAGAAAGGATGAAATAAATGTTTTCTGAATCAATAGCTGAGAGAATAAAAAAGATAGATAGAGAAGAATTAGAAGCAATTGCATTAATGGGTAGTTATGCACGAGGAGAAGCTTGTAAATATAGTGACATTGATATAGTATGTTTTTTAAAAGAAGGAAATGAAGGTAGATTACCTGATATAGAGATAGTTGATAGTAAATATCTTGTAATAAGTTATGTTACTAGAGAAGAAACAGATAAATGGTTTTGCGATCCTGAAAAAGCAACAGAATGCATTTCTGGACTAAGACAGTCAAAGGTAATATGGGACCCTAATGGATATCTTAGTTCATTGAAGAAAAGAGCAGAAGAATTTAAGTGGGACAGTTCACTTCAGGAAAAGGCAAATAATTATGCTAGTAGAGAACTTGTTTCATGGGTTGAGGAAGTACATAAAGCTCTTCAAGGTTTACTGTTTAATGATATAGGCAGGATGTTGAATGGTTTGTACGGGTTGACTTATGGACTATTTAAAGTTGTTCGAGTTCAAAAAGGTATATTATTAACAAGTGATAATTCTTTTTTTAAACAAGTAATCGACTATTTTGGAGAAGAATCTGAATTTGCTATTTTAGGTAAAGAAGCTTTTGGAATTGATAATACATTAGAAGTTCGGGAACGAGTAATATCAGGATTAAAACTATTTGATCTTATAACAGACATGCTTGTTGATATTTTGAATGATGATGATAAAGAGGCAATTTTGCTTGTAAAGGATGAAATTAGGAGAGAACTATGTAATAAACTAGAAAAATTAATGGATCAGTAAACAAAATTTTTGGTGTTGTTAGAAACAATATTAAACAGAATCATTAGTGTGCATGAGTTTGTATTACATAATACTGAATAGTAAGGTTCAGATTATTGGGGTTGGGAATTAAGTTAATTTCAAATTTTACAGTTGACAAGTAAGAAGGAGGAAGAGTAATGTTTGATGTATTTCCAAAAGAAATTTTGAATTTACCAGAAGCAGATATTCCTATAAAAGGTGTTAAAGCATATTTATTTCAAGGAGACAGTTATCAGATATTATTTATGAAGTTTAGTGAAGATGTTGAATTACCAGAGCATTCACATGGAAGCCAGTGGAGAATAGTTTTAGAAGGTAAAATTGAATTAGATATAGATGGAGAAAGAAAAACGTATGTAAAAGGAGATAGATATTATATTCCTAGTGGAGTGAAGCATTCAGGGAAGATATATGCGGGATATGCTGATATTACTTTTTTCGGCGAGAAGAATAGGTATAAGAAAAAGTAGAGTAAGATTGAGACTAATTTATGATAAATATTCAAATAAATATAAAGAATGGGGCAATTGGTTATATAAGAATATATATTTAGATGGAGGAAAGAGAAGTTTTAAAGAAAAGGTTAAGGCGTTAGACAATTTTATTTAATATTTTGTTAATATACTCTGGTATTATTAATAGATTGATTATGCATATTTACAATTTGATAGTGAATGTGCTGTGTAATATAATTTGTAATTCAAAAATTCAGTATTTAAAGGGGGATTATATGGATAGCAGAAAAAGAGAGTTAATGAAAATTTTAAAAATCCCAAAAGAGAGAAGATATACTGAATATGAAGTACTAGAAGAAAAGAAGTATGAAACTTATATCATAAGAAAAGTTAAGTATAAAGTATATGGTGAATATATTGAAGCATATATTTTAATTCCAAACAAAGAAGGTGTATTTCCTGGTATACTAGCAATACATCAAGATGGTGAAAGAAGACCTTATGAGTTTGGAAAAAGCGAAGTTGCTGGATTAGGGGGAGACAAAGAATTAGCATATGGATTAGAGCTCTGTTTGAGAGGATATGTTGTAATTTGTCCTGATAGATTTGGATTTGAAAGTAGAAGCTTAGCCAATTCAAAATATGCTGACATGTTTGAACATATAAAATTAGTAATCAAGATAGATTACAATGGAAAAGAAAGAGAAATAGATTTATCAGAAGATTTGTATAAGGGATATAAAGCAAACTATTGTTTAACACGAGGCAAGACTCAAATGGGGGTAGAATTGACTGAGCTTATGATAGCAATAGATATTTTAACAGGAATGCCTGAGGTAGATAGTGAAAGGATTGGAGTTATAGGTCATTCAGCAGGGGGGTTACTTGCAGTTTATTTAATGTATATTGATGAAAGAGTTAAAGTAGGATGCTCTTCTTCAGGAATAGCTTCTATAAAAAAGGATTTTTATCCAGATGAAGGTTTAAGAGCACTACAAGGATTTGGTAGTATTGCAGCCATTCCTGATATATTAGAATGGGGTGATATTGAAGATATACTGGAAGGATTAGCACCTAGACCTTTTATTGAATTATCATCTGATGTAGATAAAAAAGAGTATTTTAATAAAGCAATAAAAAAATATGAAGAAATGGGATGCAAAGAGTGTTTAGAATATGATTATTATAATGCTGGAGTACATATTTTTAGAAAAGATAAAAGAGAAAAGTGCTACAAATTTATAGATAAATGGTTAAAACAACAATAATCTGGGGGGAGTGAAGTTTGAAAGTATTAATACTATATTTTAGTGCTACAGGTAATACATATTTTATTGCGAATTTAATATACGAGAAATTTAAAGTAAATGGTTTTGAGGTTGAATTAGAATCAGTAGAAACTTTTTCTCCAGGTGATGTAGAAAAATATGATATTCTTATATTCGGTTTTCCTGTTTATGCTTTTGATATACCATTATTTTTGCAGAGTTATATAAATAATCTTTCACTTCCAAAGACTCGAGGTGTTATTTTATTTTCTACGATGGGGTTATATGGAGGTAATTCTTCGAGGAAAACATCTAAAAGATTTATAAAAAAAGGTTTTGTTCCATTAGGTTGTGAAGAATTTAAAATGCCAGGATCAGATGGGTTGGCTTTCATGAAGAAAGATTCAAAATTTGTTAAAAAAGTATTATCAAAAAATTATTCTGAATCTAGAAAAATTAAAGAATCAATAAACAAGATTTTTGATATTGTTAATAGTAATAATTTATCAGATGGATCACAAGAAAGAAATGCAGTAATACCGAGACTTAAAATAAGTGGATTAATTTTAGATGTTTTTATGAGATTATTTTTTAATCATGTTGAAAAAAAGATGAAAGGTAAATTTTGGGTTGATGATAGATGCACAAAATGTGGACTATGCAAAGAAATTTGTCCAGCAAAGAACATAAAAATAAGTGATGGCAGAGTTGAATTTTTGGATAAATGTTACTTATGTATGAGATGTGTCCATCAATGCCCAACTGAGGCTATTCAGATTGGAAAATCGACAGTAGATAAATTCAGATGGAAAGGTCCAGATATGCAATATAATCCGTATAAAATATTAAATAAGTAAAATTCTTAAATACTTTTTTCTATCCTCTAAACAATTTAAATTAAAAATAGGGGGAAAAATAATGTTTGAATTTAGAGAAATAGATGAAAAAATACGAAAAAAGGTATGCGATTTTATTGCAGAAAATTGGGGTTCACCAATTATAGTTTCCAGAGGTAAAAAACATTTTATTGATAAATTACCAGGATATCTGGTAATGAGAGAAAATGATATTATAGGACTTATTACCTATAATATAGTTAATGATGAATGTGAAATTGTTTCTTTAGATAGCAAACAAGAAAATTTGGGTATAGGAAGTAAATTAATTAACTTAGTAGTAGATAAAGCAAAAAAGAACAATTGTAGACGAGTATGGTTAATTACAACAAATGATAATACTAAAGCGATAAGATTTTATCAAAAGAGAGGATTTAACATGAAAGCACTTCATTTAAATGCAGTAGTTAAGTCAAGAAAAATAAAGCCCGAAATACCATTGTATGGCTTTGATAATATACCAATACTGCATGAAATTGAATTTGAAAAGATATTATAGTGGTTATTTGAATAAAACAAAATCTTCAACTTGAATAAATTAAGGAAGATTTTGCCTATATCCGTAAACAGAAATTATATTTAATTATTCACAATTTAATAAGGTTTAATAATTTCCTATGGATCATAAAAAGGCAGAATCATGTTTTTAGATTCTGCCCATTTGCACCTATTATACATTAAATCTAAATACTACTACATCTCCATCTTGCATTACATAGTCCTTACCTTCTAATCTTATCAATCCTTTTTCTCTAGCTTGGCTATATCCACCTACGCTTATCAAATCATCATAACTTATAACTTCTGCTCTGATAAAGCCTCTTTCCATGTCAGAATGTATTTTTCCTGCTGCTTGTGGAGCTTTAGTTCCTCTTTTAATAGTCCAAGCTCTAACTTCTTTTTCTCCAGCTGTTAAGAAAGAAATTAAGCCTAAAAGTTTATAACTTGCTTTAATAAGTTTATCTAAGCCAGATTCTTTTAATCCAAGTTCTTGTAAGAATTCTTTCTTTTCTTCATCATCTAGTTCTGAAATCTCTGCTTCGATTTTTCCACATATAGTGACTACTTCAGAATTTTCCTTCTTTGCGTATTCTTTAACTTTTTTAACATATTTATTATCTTCTTCTGATGTGATATCATCTTCTGAAATATTAGCTGCATATAATACAGGTTTGTATGATAGCAAATTTAATCCTTTAACAAATTTTTCTTCTTCTTCATCGAAGTCAAGAACTCTTACGGATTTTCCTTCTTCTAGAACTTCACGAATTCTGATTAAAATATCAAGTTCTTTTTGATAGGATTTATCACCTTTTAATAATTTTTCTGTTTTAGCTATTCTCTTATTAATTAATTCAAGGTCGGAAAGAATAAGTTCTAAATTAATAATTTCAATATCACGTATAGGATCTATATTTCCTTCAACATGAGTAATATTTTCATCTTCAAAACATCTTACTACATGAACAATAGCAGCTACTTCTCTTATGTGAGATAGAAATTTGTTTCCTAAACCTTCGCCTTTGCTTGCACCTTTAACAAGTCCTGCGATGTCATAAAATTCAATTGCAGTTGGAGTTACTTTTTTAGGATTTATCATTTCTGCTAATTTTTCAAGTCTTTCGTCAGGTACAGCAACTACACCAACATTTGGTTCTATTGTGCAGAAAGGATAATTAGCTGATTCTGCTCCAGCAGCTGTAATTGCATTAAAAAGAGTACTTTTTCCCACGTTCGGTAAACCTACTATTCCTAATTTCATTAATATCTTCCTTTCAATTGATAGTAATAAAATATAACTAATTTTAACAGACTAAATTATACAATAACTTTAAGAATACATCAACTAGAAGGAGGAAAAAGTATGGATAGAGATGTACAAATAAGTTCAATTATTTCTTTTGTAGATAACAATAGAGAGTCAATGGCTAGTAGAATGGTTTGTGCTAAAGTATTAGGTCAAAAAGATGGGAGAATAAATGATGAAATTGTAAAAGAGCTTCATGCTAGACTTCCTAGAGCTAAACAAGAAGTGATCGATGATTGTTTTGAAATAATTAAGTAAGTGATGTTTATTAATTAACAATTCTTTAACATTAATTTAACTTCATATCAACATAAGCAGAAAATTATTTAGCTATAATTAAGACGTAGTAAAAAACGTAGAAAAAAACGGAAAGGAGCACTGATATGTTAAGCAGAAAAACTAAAAAAGTTTTAGCTCTAACTTTAAGTTTATTAATGGTTATTTTTACATTTGTAGGTTGCGGTAGTAAATCACAAAATCAAGGAACAAATGATCAGGCAAAAGCTAATACAGATAAATTATCTGGAAAGATAGAAATAGATGGTTCTAGTACAGTTTTCCCTATAACTGAAGCTATGGCTGAAGAATTTCAGAAGATGTATAGAGATGTTAAAATAACAATTGGAGTATCGGGAACAGGTGGAGGATTTAAAAGATTTACAAAGGGAGAAACGGATATAAGTGATGCATCAAGACCTATAAAAGATAAAGAAGCGAAATTGGCAGAAGAAAATGGTATTAAATATAAGCAAGTTAAGGTTGCATATGATGGAATTTCAGTATTAGTTAATCCGCAAAATGATTGGGTTGATAATCTAACAGTTGAAGAGTTAAAGAAAATCTGGGAACCAAACAGCACAGTGAAAACATGGAAAGATATAAGACCTGAATGGCCAGATAAGGAAATAAGACTTTATGGTCCAGGAACTGACTCGGGTACTTTTGATTATTTTACAGAAGAAATTATTGGAGAAAGTGGAAAGGTTAGAACAGATTTTACAGCTTCAGAGGATGACAATGTATTAGTCCAAGGCATAGCAGGAGATAAGTATGCACTAGGTTATTTTGGATATGCTTACTATGTTGAAAATAAGGACGTGTTAAAGGTTGTACCTATAAATGGCGTAGAACCTACTACAGAAACAATTGAAAACGGCGAATATACACCACTTTCAAGACCGTTATTCATATATGTATCACAGGATTCATTTAATAACAAAGAACAAGTTAGAGAATTTGTTAAGTTCTATTTAAAAAATGCAAGAGATATTGTTCCAGAAACAGGTTATGTTCCATTAAAACAAGAAGCTTATGACAAACAATTAGAAGAATTATTGTCAGGACAGTAAATTAGATAATACTTTTAAAAATAAGGGCATTTTATGATGCCCTCTTTTTATTTGTACAATATATATTATTTAACAAACACTTAACATTAGGTTAACAGAAAATAAACTAAAGTATTAAACACTTAAATTATAATTATTATGTGATTTAGCAAAAGACTGGGGGTTTATTTATGAGTAAAATTACTAGTAGCAATAAAAAAAGTAATCCGTTAAAAAAGATATATATGATGGAAACAGTTATATCAAAGGTTTTATTTGCTTTTGTTATGGTTTCTATTGTAACTACTATTGGTATAGTATGGGTATTGTCTTATGAGACTGTTCAGTTTTTTCGTGAAGTATCTATAATTGAATTCCTAACTGGTACAGAATGGACAGCTTTATTTAGTCCACCTAAATATGGGGTTTTACCTTTAGTAGATGGGACATTGATGATAGCTTTCTTTTCAAGCATAATTTCAATACCTATTGGTTTAGGAAGTGCTATTTATCTAAGTGAATATGCTTCAAAGAAAACTAGGAAAATACTTAAACCAGTACTAGAGATACTTGCTGGTATTCCAACAATAGTTTATGGTTATTTTGCGTTAACTTTTATAACACCAGCAATAAGGAATATTTTTCCAGAAGCTAATATTTTTAATGCTTTAAGTGCAAGTATAGCAGTTGGTATAATGATAATTCCTATGGTTTCATCATTAAGTGAAGATGCGATGAATGCAGTACCCAACTCATTACGTGAAGGTGCTTATGCATTAGGATGTACTAGGTTTGAAGTAGCAACTAAGGTAGTTATTCCTGCAGCGTTATCTAGTATAATTGCTTCATTTGTTTTGGCTATATCGAGAGCTATCGGAGAAACTATGATTGTAACACTAGCTGCTGGTTCAACTCCTAAATTAACTTTAAATCCATTAGAGAGTATACAGACAATGACAGCTTTTATAGTACAGGTAGCTTCTGGTGATATAGTTCATGGTAGTGTGATGTATAAAACAATATTTGCTGTTGGAATGTTACTTTTCATAATAACGCTATTAATGAACATAGTATCTAAAATTATCATTAAGAAATACAGGGAGGAGTATTAATGACTAATCTTCAGAAAAGAAAGTTGCAGGATAAAATTTTCCACATGCTTGTATTGTTAGCAACTTTATTTGGTTTAGTTGTTTTAGTAATTCTATTAAAAGAAATATTAAGTGATGGATTAAAATGGATAAATATAGATTTTTTTAGAAATTTCGCTTCTAGATTTCCGAAGAAATCAGGCATTAAAGCTCCATTATTTGGGAGTTTGTGGATTATTGTATTGACTGCTCTATTTGCTTTTCCAATAGGAGTAGGTTCAGCTTTATATCTAGAAGAATATCTACCAAAGAACTGGTTAACTAATTTAATTCAAGTAAATATATCGAATCTAGCAGGAGTACCTTCTATAGTTTTCGGCATACTTGGATTAGGTATTTTTGTAAACACTTTAGGTTTTGGTAGAAGTATTCTATCAGGTGCATTAACATTAGCGTTATTGATATTACCTGTAATTATAGTTTCAGCTCAAGAAGCAATAAAAAGCGTACCGAAAGAACTTAAACATGGGGCATATGCTCTAGGATGTACTAAGTGGCAGATGATTACTGGCGTATTATTGCCTTATGCTATGCCTGGGATTTTAACAGGTACTATTTTGGCAATTGCAAGAGCATTAGGTGAGACTGCACCATTACTTATGGTAGGAGCAGTAACTTTTATAGCTTATACTCCTGAAGGGATATTTGATTCATTTACTACATTACCAATGCAAATATATAGCTGGACTTCAAAGCCAAAAGCCGATTTTCATCATATAGCAGCAGCAGCTATTATAGTATTACTAGTATTGTTATTAGGTATAAATTCATTGGCTATATATTTGCGTAACAGGTACCAAAATAGGATGTCAAGGTAATTTAAGGAGGGTTATAATGAATAAAAAAATTCAAGTAAAAAATTTGAACTTCTATTATGGAAATTTTCATGCGTTAAAGAATATAAATTTAGATATAGAAGAAAATAAGGTAACAGCCTTAATAGGACCTTCAGGTTGTGGGAAATCTACCTTTTTAAGAACGATAAACAGAATGAACGATTTAATTGAAGGTACTAGACACGATGGGGAAATAATATATGAAGGAAAGGATGTATATGCTCCTGATGTGGATGTTGTAGAATTAAGAAGAAAAATAGGTATGGTTTTTCAAAAACCAAATCCTTTTCCTAAATCAATTTATGAGAATATAGTGTTCGGACCAAAAAGACACGGAATAAAGAGTAAATCAAAACTGGATGAGATAGTAGAGAAGAGTTTAAAAGGTGCAGCACTTTGGGATGAAGTAAAAGATAGATTGAATAGTTCGGCTTGGTCTTTATCAGGTGGTCAGCAACAGAGACTGTGTATTGCAAGAGCTTTAGCTATGGAACCTGATGTACTTTTGATGGATGAACCTACTTCTGCATTAGACCCTGTAGCTACTTTAAGAATAGAAGAGTTGATAGAGGATCTTAAAAAGGAGTATACTATAGTTATAGTAACACATTCTATGCAACAGGCTGGCAGAATATCAGATAATACTGCATTTTTCTTAATGGGTGAGCTTATTGAATATGGTAGTACTAAGAAGATATTTACAAAGCCTGAGGATAAAAGAACGGAAGACTATATTACAGGTAGATTTGGTTAAGGAGTGGGATTATGAGAAAACATTTTGACCTACAATTAAAAGAATTACATGACTCTCTCTTAAAAATGGGGACTATGGTAGAAGAAGCAATAGATATAGCGATTCAATCTCTAATAGAACAAGATGTTGAGAAAGCAAAAAAGGTTATAGAAATTGATGATAAAATTGATGTTTTAGAAGTGCAAATAGAAGAAAAATGTTTAGATTTAATAGCTCTTCAACAGCCTATTGCAAGAGATTTGAGAAAAATAAGTACAATTTTAAAAATTATAACGGATCTAGAAAGAATTGGTGACCACGCAGTAAATATTGCTGAAGTTGTAATAAAAATAGGCAAAGAAAAGTTTATAAAACCACTAATAGATATTCCCAAAATGGCTGATATAGTGAAGAAAATGGTAAAGAACAGTTTAAACAGTTATATTAAAGAAGATCTAAAGTTGGCTAAAGAAGTAGCTCAAATGGATGAAATCGTAGATAATATCTATAAAGATATTTATATTGAACTGTTAGAGCTTTTAACTAAAAACAAGAAAAATATGCCTCAAACAATAAATTTATTGTTAATAGGTAGATATCTTGAAAGAGTAGCAGATCATACTACTAATATTTGTGAAAGAATTATATATATGATTACTGGAGAAAGAGTATCATATTAGTATTATATAATCATCTTATAATTAAGAGCGATTATATAACGATTGCGGCAGAACGGCAGAAAATCTTACCTCTTTGAGGGTTAGGTTTTCTGCCGTTTAAAGTTTCAAAAGAATTTAATTATTTAATATTCAGACTTTATGTGCAAGTTTAGAAATCGAAGATTTTTTTCTTTTTTGTTTAAAATTTTTGTATATGTAAATCCTATATTTAGGAGGTGATAAAATGATAAGAAGAAATAAATTATTAATCATGTTATTTATATTTACTATGATTATAACAGTATTTACGTATGGTTGTAGAGGAGCTGAGAAACCCAATTTACCAAGACCTAAACAAGGAGAAAGAAATATAATAGATAACGAAATCGAAAGAAAAGATTTAGAAGATGTTAAAGAAAAATCAGATAAGTCTTTATCTACAAGAGCAGAGAAAATTGCAGATAGTATTGTAGACTTGCCAGGTGTAGATGATGCAACTGTAGTAATAACTGGCAATACTGCATTGGTAGGAGTCGATATTGAGGAAGATTTAGAAGGGAAAGTTGTTACAGATTTGAAAAAACAAATAGTAGCAAGGGTAAAGCAAATAGATAAAAATATTAAAAATGTAACTGTAACTGCTGATCCTGATTTATTTGAAAGAATAGATGATATTGCTCAGGAAATAAATAGAGGTAGAGGTATGAGTGAGTTTGCAGATGAAGTGAAAGAGATTATACGTAGAATAACACCTAGTATGTAATAATCCGGTCAATTGACCGGATTTTAAATTTTTTATAATCCATAGGAAATTATAATAAAATCTTATATTTTTTAAAAATGATGTTGATTTTATTGAAACTTTGTCTGGCATGTTTACATGCCAGAGTCGTTATAAACCTTATTGAATTGTGGATAATTTTAAACATAATTTCTGTAATTTCTATTTTATTTCATAGGCTAAAGAGTTAAATATAGTATCAATGTATTTTAGATCTATATTCTTATCAGGTTTATATTTATTATAATTATGAATGGTTTTATAAATTGTAAGGTTTGGCTTTTTCTTTTCTTTTACAATGGTTTCAAGAGAAATTGTTAAAAACTCACTATTTAATATTCTAATGGTTAAACTTTCATAAGTTTTACTGTTTTCAAGCCGAATACTATAAGAAGTATCATTGTTATTATCAAAAATTCTTTCATTACAATTTGAAAGTTTAAAATTATCAAAATAAGCAATTATTTTATCTATTTTTTTTATGTCATTATCTTTTCTTACTGAAAATTTATGATAACCAGATTTTTTTATTATTATTAATTTATCAAATTGTTTATCCTCGCAATTTTTCAATATTAAATTACTTAATACATTAGAATGTTTATTTGGAAATAAATAATTTTTACTAATAATAATTAAGGCTGTAACAATCAAAAAAATTTCTAGCCAGATTATTATTTTTTTGCTCCTAGCTGGTTCCACATAATCACCTTCTTTAAAATGTGACAATTTCATTATACAAAAAATATGCAAACCTGTAAATTATTATCGTTTTATAAGTTTGTAATTTTCACTAAATTTTATCTTAAAGAATTATTTAACCACAAAATTATTTTAATTGGCAAAACATATTTTGTTGACTTTAATTTGATCTGCCTTGCATTTAAAAGGCTTAGTTCTAAACAAGACGTAAATATACATAAATTTATAAAAAAGCCTTCTATTATTTGTAGCTAATAGCAATTAGTTATTAATTGGCTATAGGCTATTAACAGTTAAACAATGAAATTTGCAAATAAATTCTGAATAAAGTAGGTGACGTTATGTCAGGTATTAATAGTTTAAATAAATTATTATTTTACATTATTATGTTTATTTTTTTTAGTGTATTGTTTTTTGTATATGATAATACTTTAGAAAATATCTTTTTGCTTCTTTCATTTATTGGTTTTATTAATATATTAGAACAGAGGAGAATTTTTAGATCTAAAAAGAACATATTTTTACTTATTAGTATAGTTTTAATAACTTATACCTTATCTATAGCATTTTTATTTACTCAGAGATATGATATGAAAATTAACAGTTTGAAAACTTATCGACGAAATGAGGATAAAGCTGTGTTATTAGTTGTTGAAGGTGAAAGCCCTGTATATAAACCTTCAAAAGCTATAACTAATATTTTGCTAAACGAAAGTTTTTTAAGCAAAATGAGTATGCCTTATCAATTATACAACATTAAGAAAAATTATCATTTGATAGGAAAGAGTGATTATAAGAGAAATGTACAAAAATTAGTTGAAAAATTAAAAGAAGAGCTTCCAGAAGAATATTATGTAAATATTGCTTATTTGAAAGATACAGAATATATAGAAGAAAAAATTTTTGATTCAGTTGCTAAAGGGTATTATAAGATAATAATAGTACCTATAATTGTTTCAGAAGGGAGTGAATTTACTGGATTAAAAAAGAGAATTGAAAAACTTAGATTATATAATTACAATGTGCAAATTAGATGGACTGAGCCTTTCTGGAATAGTGAATATTTAGCTATATCATATATAAGCAAAATTTCAAATAATATAGATGCAAAAAAAATAAAAGATACGGGAATAGTATTAATAGGTCAGGGAGAGTCTAATAAAAGTAATTTGATTAAATCTATAAAACAACAAATAATGTTTTCTAAAAAGGTAAAAACGTATCTAGTTGAAGAATTAGGGCTTGATGAAACTAAAATAAAAATAGCATGGTTTGATAAGTTAAAACCAGATTATGTTCAAGCGGTTAAAGAAGTGCTAGAATATGGAGTCGGTGAAGTACTTTGTGTATATTTAAAACCTACAACTACGAATATAGATAACAATATTATAGCTAATAAAATAAAAAGGAAAATAGATTTTCCAGAAGGTATTAAGATTAAAGTTATAGATGGTTTTTGTAATGATGAAAATATTATTAAAGAAATAAGAAATAGGATTAGATTAGCAGATATGAAAGTTTGGAACTAATAATAGATGGGAGGTTTGCATATTGTCACTAAAAAACATAAGAAAGAAAATTGATGAAGGAGTAAATTTGAATCTAATTACTACAGATAAATTTAAATCAAATTTAATCAGTGTCTATATTGTTAGACCTTTGTTGCGTAGTGAAGTAACTAAAAATGCATTATTACCAATGGTTTTAAAAAGGGGTACAAAAAATTATAAAACTTTTACAGATATACAGAAAAAATTAGAAGATTTATTTGGCGCAAATTTAAGCATAGATGTTACAAAGAAGGGGGAAAGGCAAGTAATTAGATTTACATTAGAAGGTCCAAATGATAAATATGTTTTAGTTAATAATTTAATTGAAGAAATGATTAAAATTTTAAATGAAATAATTAATAATCCTTTATTAGAAAATGGAAGTTTCTTAAATGAATATGTAAATCAAGAAAAAGAAAATTTGAAGAAGAAGATTGAAAGTAGAATAAATGATAAGAAAACTTATTCAGTAGATAGATGTATTGAAGAAATGTGTAAAAATGAGAAGTATAGTCTTTATAAACATGGTTATGTAGAAGATTTAAAGGATATAGACAGCCAGACACTATATAAGCATTATTTAACAGTTTTGAGATCAAGTCCTATAGAGGTATGTGTTGTAGGAGATATAGATATTGATGTAGTTACTAAAACTTTTATAGAAAATTTTGAGATAAAAAGGGATAAAGTTATTAACATACAGAGAGAAAGTGTAATAAAAGAGGTTCATACTAAGAATTTGGTTCGTGAAGAGATGGATGTTAATCAAGGAAAGTTAGCATTAGGGTTTAGAACTAATATACCGTATGAAGACAAGTTATATGAGCCTTTATTAATTATGAGTAATATACTTGGTGGTGGTCCTAATTCAAAATTGTTTATAAATGTGAGAGAAAAAGAAAGTTTAGCTTATTACATTTATTCAAGAGTATTAAAGTATAAATCATTGCTTATAATATCTTCAGGAATAGAATTTGCCAATTATCAGAAGGCATTAGATATAATAAAAGAACAAGTAGAAGATATGAAATTAGGTAAATTTTCAGAGACTGAAATTAAGCAGGCAAAAAAATCTTTAATAACTTCGATAAAATCTGTGAAAGATAATAATTTTTCTCTTTCTGATTATTACTTAAGTAATATACTTGCAAATGATGATAGAAGTATTGATGAAATAATCGAAAGATTGCAAAATGTGTCTAAAGATGAAATAGTAGAAGCTGCTAAGAAATTAAGTTTAGATACAATATATTTTTTAACTAAAAGGGAAAAGTAGGGAGGAATACTTTTGAAAACGGAAGTATTTACACATGATAAATTAAATGAGAAGCTTAATTTTGCAAAATTAGATATCGGTTTAAGTGTTTTTCATATACCTAAAAAAGGTTATATAGAGAAATATGCAATGTTCTCAACTAAGTATGGTTCAAATGACAATAAATTTGTTCCTGTTGGAGAATCTGAAGTGATAGAGGTACCTGAAGGAATAGCTCATTTTCTTGAGCATAAATTATTTGAAGAACCTACAGGTAATATATTTACAAAGTTTTCAGAGTTAGGTTCATATGTAAATGCATTTACTAATTTTAATCAAACATCATATTTATTTACATGTACTGATAAATTTTATGAAAACCTTGAGATTTTAGTGGAATTTGTACAGAACCCATATTTTACAGATGAAAATGTCGAAAAAGAGAAAGGGATTATTGAGCAAGAAATTAGAATGTATGATGATTCACCTAATTGGAAGGTATTTTTTAATTGTTTAAAAGGGATGTATCACTATCATCCAGTTAAGGTTGATATTGCAGGAACAGTTGAAAGTATAAAGAAAATTAATAAGGAGTTTTTATATAAATGTTATAATACGTTTTACAGTTTAGAGAATATGTTACTTGTTATGGTAGGAGACTTTGATTTTGAAAAAGCCTTAGAAGTTGTAGAAAATACTTTAAAGAACAGTAAGTCAAAAGGAGATTTGAATATAAAAAGGTTCTATCCAGAAGAGCCTAAAAATATTAAGGAAAGTATTTTAGAAGAGAGTTTGCAAGTTTCATCTCCACTGTTTAATATTGGATTTAAAGATATAGATTTAGGGTATGACGGCGATATGCTATTAAAAAAAGAAATTGAAACTAATATATTGCTAGACTTATTGTTTGGTAGAAGCTCTGAGTTATATCAAAAATTATATGAAAATGGTTTAATAAATAATACTTTTGGAAGCCAGTATGTTGGGTATAAGGATTATGGACATTCTATAATAGGCGGAGAATCAGTTAAACCTAAAGAAGTTCTGGAAATTATACTTAAACACTTAGAAAAAATTAAAATAAACGGTTTAAACGAAAATGATTATACAAGAATTAGAAAGAAATTTTTAGGTTATCATATTATGGATTTTGATTCGATAGAATTTATTGCTAATTCTTTTACATCTTATTATTTTAAAAATACATCTTTGTTTAAGTATATGGATATACTTGCAAGTATAAGTTTAGAAGATTTGCAGAAAAGATTAGATAAACATTTTAGAGAGGATAATTTTGTAATTTCAATAGTAAATCCATGATAATTTATTGATTGACTAATTAGATTTAGAAAAATATAATAGAAATATATGTTAGCTACTAGATTTCTAGTAGCTTCAATTTTATTTGAGGAGTGATTGTATGAATCCTGTTGCTTTTGAGATTTTTGGGATATCTGTTAGATGGTATGGGATTTTAATATCTTTAGGTATGTTACTAGGTACAGTAATAGCGGTTAAAGAATGTAGAAGGATTGGTTTTGATGAAGAAAAACTTATAGATTTGCTTATTTTTGCTATCCCTTTGGCTGTGATTGGTGCAAGAATGTATTATGTGATTTTTAATTGGCAGTATTATAAAGGAGATATTTTAAAGATAATAAATATTAGGGGTGGAGGTTTAGCTATTCATGGAGCTATAATTGTATCTGTTATAGTTGCTTTAGTCTATTGTAAAGTTAGAAAGATAAGTTTTTGGGAAATAGCGGATATAGTTGCTCCAAGTATTATTCTAGGTCAAGCTATTGGAAGATGGGGAAATTTTATTAACCAAGAAGCTTATGGAACTCCTACTGATTTGCCATGGGGAATCATTGTTAATGGACAAAAAGTTCATCCTACTTTTTTATATGAATCAATATGGGATTTTTCAGTATTTTTGTTTTTACTATGGTATAGAAAAAATAAAGCAAAAGTAAAAGGAGAAGTATTTTTGTTATATTTAATTTTATATTCATTTGCTAGGTTCTTTATAGAAGGATTACGAATTGATAGCTTAATGTTAGGACCTTTCAGAGTAGCACAATTGATAAGTATTGTAATTATAGCAAGTTCAATCATTTTATTTTATAAAAGAAGAAAAGGAATTTCAGTGTAAAATGTAAAAAAATTGGAAATTATTCTAAAAAATATAGAAAATAAGCGCAAAAAGATGATAGAAGTAGATAATTGATGTCTAATTTAAAATTTCTTTGTAATTTTGGATAAATTTGCATTGACATTTGGACGAAGGATGTAATAAAATGACATTACCTAATATTTTTCTTATGGTAGGAGTTGATATTATGACTTTAAAAGAGCAGATTGCTTATCTAAGGGACAAGCTTAATAAATCAATAAATGAAGACCAAAATTATGAAATTATATATGAATTAAGTGTCAAATTAGATAAACTGATAGCTCTTTTCTATTTAAATAAAGAAGAAAGTTTGAAAAATAATTAGTTTATTAGCGCTCCTACCACTTTAAACCACGTTTATTTAATTAGATAGTTAAACTATAATCAATAAAAAGTAGATAGTTTAAGGATAATAATGCGGCTTTTAGCCGCTTTTTTATTGTTTTAAAAATAACAAAATAAGCCTATTTAAATAGATCAGACTGTTGACAAACTTATCCTTTTAAATATTTATGAAAAGAACAAAATCTTCGATTTGAATAAATCAAGGAAAATTTTGTTGAAATCCATTACGAAAATTATATTTTAAATTACCCAGACTCTAATAAGGTTTATAATTTCCTTATGGATTATAAAAGCGAATGCTTGAAAGAATTTAGTTAAAAAACTAGGTGAAAATTTTGAAGAAAATCCGTATGCTTAACAGGATGTTAAGTCAGTATCCTACAAGACAGGATGTCTTGATTAGGTGCGTTAGGATTTTCTAAAAATTTGAGCTTTTAGTTTTTTCTAAATTCTTTCGCATGAGCGTTATTTTCATATATATTTTACTTTGTTAACAAGATTGCTATTTTAAATAGGTCCTATGTACTAGCATATTTTCAAAAAAATTTCAATTTGATAGCAGGAATTCAAAAAATATTATAGAAGATATAAATGTGGTTTAAAGTGGTAGGAAGTGGGGGCTTGTTCCTAATAATGGGGTGTAATGTATGTTTATTGGAGAATATCAACATTCAATTGACAAAAAAGGCAGATTAATAATACCAGCTAAGTTCAGAGAGGACTTAGGAGATTCCTTTATTTTAACTAAAGGATTAGATAACTGTCTTTTTGTGTACCCAAAAAGTGAGTGGAAGGTGTTAGAAGAAAAACTAAAATCACTACCACTAACTAGAAAGGATGCAAGAGCTTTTGTAAGGTTTTTCTTTGCAGGAGCAACAGAGTGTGAATTAGACAAACAAGGTAGAATTTTAATACCTAGCAATTTAAGGCAACATTGTAAGCTTGTAAAAGACGCTGTAATAATAGGCGTTTCAAATAGAGTTGAAATTTGGAGTAAAGAAGAGTGGATTTTATATAACGAAGATGAAGATTTAAGCTATGAAAATATTGCTGAAAAAATGGCTGAATTAGGTATTTAGTAAATATTAATTTTTTCAAAACTAATACTAATTCTTAGAAGATTTTCTATCTACAAAAGAAAAAGAATAGTAAAGAGGTGACTAAATTGGACTTTAAACATGTCTCAGTTTTATTAAATGAGGTTATAGAGGGACTTAATATTTGTGAAAATGGAATTTATGTTGATGGTACTATAGGAGGAGCTGGACATTCAAAGGAAATAGTAAAGAGACTAAAAAATGGACGTTTAATTGGAATTGATCAAGATATAAATGCTATACGTAAAGCAGAAGAAGAATTAAAACAATATATTGATAAAGTTACTTTAGTACATGATAATTTTAGTAATATTAGCAATATACTTAGTAGATTGAATATTAATGCAATAGATGGTATACTGCTAGATTTAGGTGTATCTTCGCATCAATTAGATGTAGCAGAAAGAGGATTTTCATATAAAAAAGATGCTTTCTTAGATATGAGAATGGACAGAACTAAAGATTTTAATGCATGGGATGTTGTAAATAAATATTCTGAAGATAAACTTTCAAAAATAATAAGAGAATATGGTGAAGAAAGATGGGCTAGTAGAATAGCAAAATTTATAGTTGAATATAGAAAAAATAATTCTATAGATACTACTGGACAGTTAGTAGAAATTATTAAGAAAGCCATTCCAAAAGGAGCAAGAAAAGATGGTCCTCATCCGGCTAAGAGGACTTTTCAAGCAATAAGAATTGAAGTAAATAATGAACTAGGTATTTTGAAACAGACCATTAAAGATATAGTTAAGGTTTTAAATAAAGGTGGAAGAATTTGTATAATAACATTTCATTCATTAGAAGATAGAATTGTTAAAGAAACTTTTAAGGAACTAAGCTTAGATTGTATTTGTCCACCAGAATTACCTGTATGCATGTGTGATAAAAAGAGAGAGTTAAAGATAATAACAAAGAAACCTATTTTGCCTTCTAGTGAAGAGCTTTCAGGAAACCCTAGAGCTAGGAGCGCTAAACTAAGAATAGCAGAGAAAGTTTAGTGTTCTAAACTGAAAAAGGGGTGAATAAATTTGTTAGTAGCAAAAAAAGAAAATAGCTTTGTAAAAAATGAAAATAGAATAAAAATAATTAACGAGAGAGAAAAAAGAAAATCGAAAAAATTAGTTTTAATGAAAATCAAAATGATTATGTTTTCTTTTTTGATTTTGGCTGTAGCTCTAGTTGTTTTATTAAGATATGCTCATATTACTAAAATGAGATACGATATAACTATGCTTGATAAAGAAATAGAAAAGTTAAGCAATCAAAAACAATACTTACTTATAGAGTTAGAAAAAATAAAAGAATCTAAATGGATAGAAAAAGAAGCAGAGCAAAGACTAGGATTAAAATATCCTACAAGTGACCAAACAGTATATGTAACTGTTGATGATTTATTTGATAATGAAATTGATGTAGCTGAAGATAAAGGGAATAATAACTATATATTCCTTAATGCCTTTAGAAATGTTGTTAATAAAATGTTTGGATATTTTCAGTAATATAAGGGGGAAAAATTGTGTCATCACCCACTATTTCTACAAAAAAAAGACTTATTGCAATGTTGTTATTAGTATCTATTGCTTCATTATCACTAACGATAAGACTAGGGTACTTGCAGATAGTTAAGGGTGAAGAACTGAAGAAGTTAGCTCTAGAACAATGGACTAGAGATATACCAGTTAAAGCCAAAAGAGGAGTAATATTTGATAGAAAAGGGAAAAAGCTAGCGATAAGTGTTAGTGCTGATACAGTATGGTGTAGACCAGCAGATATAAAAAATCCTAAAGAAACTGCAGAAATATTAGCAGAAGTACTCAATTTAGATGAAGATAATGTTTATAAAAAGATTACTAGTAGACAAAGTGTTGTTAAGATAAAGATGTGGATATCTAAAGATGAAGCAGATATTTTGAGAAGTAAAAAGCTAAGTGGAATAGAGATTGTAGATGATAACAAAAGATATTATCCGTATGGTAATTTTGCAGCATATATTCTTGGTTTTACTGATATTGACAATGTTGGTTTGTATGGTATTGAAAAGACATATAATAAATACTTAACAGGAACACCAGGAAGATGGATAAAAACAGCAGATGCTGTGGGAAGACAATTACCATATGCAAATGAAAAGTTATATGAACCTAAAGATGGTTTAAGTGTTGTTCTTACAATAGATGAGACTATTCAACATTTTGCTGAAAAAGCTGCTTTAGAAGCTTTAGTAAAAAATAAGGCCAAAAGAGTATCAATAATAATTATGGAACCTAAAACAGGTGATATATTAGCTATGGCTTCTAAACCAGACTATGACCCGAATAATCCTAGAGAACCTCTAGATGAAGATACAAAAAAACAGTGGGAAGGATTATCTCAAAAAGAGTTGATAAAAAAATGGTATGATATGTGGCGAAACTTTCCTATAAATGATGTTTATGAACCAGGTTCTACGTTTAAGATAATAACTGCTGCTGCAGGGTTAGAGGAAAATGTTGTTACACCTGAGAGCCAATTCTACTGTGATGGTTTTATAACTAGTGTTAAAGGAGCTAGATTAAAGTGTTGGCGATGGTATAACCCGCACGGTAGTGAAACTTTTGTGGAAGGAGTTCAAAATTCATGTAATGAGGTTTTTGTAGCTGTTGGTCAAAGGCTTGGTAAAGAAAGAATGTATAAATATATAAAAGCTTTTGGGTTTGGAGAAAAGACTGGTATAGAGTTAACTGGAGAACAATCTGGAATTATTCCGAGAGGTCCTGAATATATGAAAGAAGTTAACTTGGCTACTATTTCGTATGGACAGGGAATTGCTGTTACGCCGATTCAGTTAATCACTGCTATATCTGCAGTTGCAAATGGTGGAAATTTGATGAAACCTAGAATTGTTAAAGAATTAGTTGATAGTAAAGGTAATGTAGTTCATGAATTCAAACCAGTAGTAAAGAGAAAAGTGATATCAAAAGATACTTCTAAAACTTTACTAAGTATATTAGAAACTGTTGTTTCATCAGGTACTGGTAAAAAAGCTTATGTCCCTGGTTATAGAATAGGAGGAAAGACAGGTACAGCTCAAAAAGTAATAAATGGTAGATACGCTGAGGGCAAATACATAGCATCTTTTGTCGCTATTGCACCTGTAAATGATCCTAAGATTACAGTATTAGTTGTTATTGATGAACCTAGTAATGGTGAATATTATGGTGGTAGAATTGCTGCACCAGTAGCTGGTCAAGTAGTTAAGGATATTTTAAATTACTTAGATGTAGAACCACAATTTACAGAGGACGAGCAGAAAGATAATAACAAAAAAATAGTGACAGTACCTGAAGTAAGAAATTTAACTATAAAAGAAGCTGCAAATAAACTAAAGAAGTTTGGTCTTGACTATAATACAGAAACTTTAGATATTCAGAAAAATGCATTAGTAATAGACCAATTCCCATTACCAGGTACAAAGGTAAAGAAAGGTTCAATGATAGATTTGTATGTATATTCTAGAAGAAAAGAGGATAGTAAAATTGTTGTACCAAATCTTAAAGGTAAAACAATGGAGGAAGTTACAGAGCTTCTTAACAATCTAAATTTAAGATTTAAGTTTAAGGGAAATGGTGTTGCAAAAAGTCAGTATCCCGCAGCAGGTACTATGGTAGAGTTTAATTCTTTGGTAGAAGTTGAGTTTGATAAAGTAAATTAATAGATAGTAAAAGGCAACTTCAAACAATGCTGGCTTTGTTTGAAAGTTGCCTTTTAAGTAGACTAACAATATTTAAATATGATATTATCAATAAGTAACAAGGTGACAATATAGTAGTGAGGTGCAGAAAATGAAATTGACAGATTTAATTAAGGGATTAGAAATTGAAAAGTATAGTGGAGATTTAGATATAGAAATTTCTAAGATAGTATATGATTCAAGAAAGGCTGTAAATGATTGTGTATTTGTAGCTATAGAAGGTTATAAAACAGATGGTCATAATTATGTAAGTCAAGCAATTAGTAATGGTGCAAAAGCAGTAATATTACAAAAAGATATAAATATCTCTGAGAATGTTGTTAAAATATTAGTTAAAGATACAAGATGTTCTTTGGCTAGGATTTCATCGAATTTTTATAAAAATCCCTCAAAAAAATTAGAGTTGATAGGAATTACTGGTACTAATGGTAAAACAACAACAACTTATTTAATAAAATCTATTATGGAAAAAGCAGGTAAAAACGTAGGGGTAATAGGGACGATAGGAAATGTGATAAATGGCAAAGTTGTTAAGGCAAAGAATACTACGCCTGAATCTTTAGATTTACAAGAATTTTTCAGCTTAATGGTGGAAGAAAATATAGAGAGTTGTGTAATGGAGGTTTCATCACATTCTCTTGAATTAAAAAGAGTTGAGTACTGTGACTTTAATGTAGGTATTTTTACTAATCTAACGCCTGAACACTTAGATTTTCATAAGGATTTACAAAGCTATATGGCAGCAAAGGTTAAATTGTTTTATAAAACTAGGGATTATAATATTATAAATATAGATGATGAATACGGGAGAAAAATTAAAGATATTATACAAAAACTTGAAACACCAATTTTAACATATGGAATAGAAAGTAAGGCTGATATAACAGCTCATAATATAGAGTTTTATGCAAGTGGTGTTAAGTTTAATTTAATAACACCTAGTGGAAGTATTGATATAAGGTTAAATATTCCTGGCAAATTTAGCGTTTATAACGCTTTGGCAGCTGCATCTTGTGGTATTGCATATAACATAAAGTTAGAAGATATTAAAAAAGGACTCGAAGCAGTAAAAGGTGTAGACGGAAGATTTGAAGTGGTACCAACTAATACAGATTTTTCAGTTATAATAGATTATGCACATACTCCTGATGGTTTTAAAAAGGTATTAAGCACAATTGATCAGTTTGCAAAAGGAAGAAAAATAATTGTATTTGGTTGTGGTGGAGATAGAGATAAAGTGAAAAGACCTAAAATGGGAGAAATAGCTTCTCATTATTGTGATATCTGTATTATTACGAATGATAATCCAAGAACTGAAAATCCAATAGAGATAATTAATGATATTTTGAAAGGTATTAAAAATGAAGAGTGTGAATATGTAGTTATTGAGGATAGGAGAGAAGCGATACGTTATGCTTTAGAAATAGCAAGGAAAGATGATGTTATTTTATTAGCTGGCAAAGGACATGAAACATATCAGATTATTGGCAATGAAGTGTTGCCATTTGACGAGAAGAAAATTGTATTAGAATTACTTGGTGAATAAGAATAAAATAATGGATTGAACATATGCTGAAGAGAGGAGTAGACAAATGATGGATTATAAAGTAATAATTAAGGTTATTATTATTTCATTTGTAATTACTTTGATTTTAGGTCCGATATTAATACCTATTTTAAAAAGATTAAAGGTTGGACAAAATGTTAGAGGTGAAGGACCAAAAACACATCTTAAAAAACAAGGTACACCTACAATGGGTGGAATTATAATGTTAATTGCTTTGATTATTACTACTCTGTCATCAGGATTAGTAAATAGAGATATGATTATACTTTTAGTGGCTACTTTAGGTTTTGGTTTAATTGGTTTTATAGATGATTTTATAAAGGTAGTATTAAAAAGATCACTTGGATTAAGAGCTTATCAAAAGCTAATAGGTCAGATACTATTTGCAGTAATTTTAGCTATTTATCAGTCAAATACTTCGATTTTAGGGACTAAAGTTTTAATACCTTTTTTAGATAAAACTTTAGACTTGGGGATGTTTTATGTACCGTTTATTGCTTTTGTAGTTGTAGGTACTGTAAATAGTGTTAATTTAACAGATGGTTTAGATGGATTAGCTACTGGAGTAACATTAATAGTTTTAGCATTCTTTGGTATTGCTTCGGTGACTTTAGGTTTTAATAGCGTAGCTATATTTTCTGCTGCTTTGGCAGGAGCATGTTTAGGTTTTTTAAGATATAATGCACATCCAGCAAAGGTTTTTATGGGTGATACAGGTTCTTTAGCATTAGGAGGAGCTGTTTCTACTATCGCAGTACTTATGAATTTACCACTTATATTACCTATAGTAGGTGGTATTTATTTCGTTGAAGCGTTATCAGTTATCATACAAGTAGCTTCATTTAAACTAACAGGTAAAAGAGTATTTAAGATGAGTCCTTTACATCATCATTTTGAATTAAAGGGATGGAAAGAGACAAAAGTAGTAGTTGTGTTTTGGATTACAACAGTAATTTTGTGTTTAATAGGAATTGCTGGTATAATATAAAATTATTTAGTTAAAGTAGGTGATGCAATTGGAACTTAAACATAAAAATATTTTAATTTTAGGATTAGGTATTAGTGGCATTTCAACAGCAAAAGCATTAAATAAGCTAAATGCTAATATTATAATTAGTGATAAGAAGAAAGAGGATGAATTAAAGCAATATATCGATGAATTAAGAGATATCAAAGTTAAATATATTTTAGGCACTAATGATGTTGATTTGGATAATATTGATTTAATAATAAAAAGTCCTGGAATACCTTTGAATTTACCTACAATTAATAAAGCTGTTGAAAAAGGTATTGAAGTTATTACAGATATTGAGTTAGCATATAGAATTTCATCTAATCAATTTATTGCTATTACGGGTACTAATGGTAAAACAACTACCACGACCTTAATAGGAGAAGTTTTTAAGAATGCTAACGAGGTATGTCATGTAACAGGGAATGTTGGAGTAGGAATATTATGGGAATTAGTAAACTCTGAGGAAAATGATATTTTTGTAGTGGAAGTTAGTAGTTTCCAATTAGAGAGTACAAAATATTTTAAACCTAAAGCTAGTGTGATTATTAATATAACTCCTGACCATTTGAAATGGCATGGCTCATTTGAGAATTATATAAATGCAAAAAAGAAAATTTTTGCAAATCAGGATAAAGATGATTATACTATTCTAAACTATGACGATAAACTTTTAAGAGAAATATCAAATGAGGTTTGCTCAAATATTATATTTTTTAGCCAATGGCATGAACTAGAAAAAGGTGTATATGTAAAAGATAATAAGATAGTAGTAAATGATGGAAAGAAAACAATGCCTGTTATTTCATGTGATGAAATAAAGATACCTGGCAAGCATAATCTGGAGAATGCACTTGCTGCGGTTAGTGTAGGCTGGGTAATGGGAATAGAGTTAGAAGTAATTGCCGATACTTTAAGAAAATTTGAAGGGGTAGAGCACAGGCTTGAGTTTGTTGACGAAATTAATGGTGTTAGTTTTTATAATGATTCAAAAGCTACCAATCCAGATGCTGCAATAAAGGCTATTGAAGCTATAGAAAGTCCAATAATTCTTATAGCTGGTGGTTTAGATAAAGGGAATGAATTTGATGAATTTATAAATAGTTTTAATAATAAGGTGAAAGAGTTAATAGTACTTGGAGAGACAGCTATAAAAATAAAAGATGCTGCAATAAAATTGGGCTTTAGGAATATACATATAGTAGAAAATATGGAGAAGGCAGTCGAGAAAAGTTATGAATTAGCTAAAAGTGGTGATAATGTACTGCTTTCACCTGCTTGTGCTAGCTGGGATATGTATAAGAATTTTGAAGAAAGGGGTAATGATTTTAAGAGAGCAGTCAATAATTTGAGGGGGCTTAATAATGATAAAAAAGAGAGCCTGTGATTTTACTTTGATGATTGTAACTATCCTTTTAGTTTTTATTGGTATAATCATGGTTTTTAGTTCTAGTTATCCAGAAGCATATTATAAAATGAAAGACGGATACTTCTTTTTGAAAAAGCAGATGTTTTTTAGTGTACTTGGACTATTTGCTATGATATTTTTTATGAATTTTGATTATTGGAGATTACAGAAATTATCTAAATTAATCTTCTTGATAAGTATAATTTTAGGGCTATTGATTTTTACTCCACTGGGCACTGAATTTCATGGTGCAAGAAGATGGATAAATTTAGGATTTACAACTTTTCAGCCTTCAGAAGCTATAAAATTAGGTTCAATAATATATTTAGCTTCATATTTGGCTAGAAAAAAAGATAAGATAAAATCTTTCTTCAAAGGAGTAATGCCATCTCTTATTATTATAGGAATTGCTTGTGGATTGATAATTATTCAAAAAGATTTAAGTACTAGTGCTACTTTAGGATTAACACTTATGATTATGTTGTTTATTGCAGGAATGAGATTTTTACATTTAACATTTTTTGTGTTACTTGGACTAGGGGGAGTAGTAGGAGCTATTTTAAAGGAGGAGTTTAGAAGAAAAAGGATTTTAGCATTTCTAGATCCTTTTAAATATAAAGATACAGTTGGTTGGCAATTAGTTCAATCATTGTATGCTTTAGGTTCGGGAGGAATATTTGGTTTAGGTTTAGGAAAAAGTAGACAAAAATTCTTTTACATACCTGAACCATATAATGATTTTATATTTGCAATAATTGGTGAGGAACTTGGTTTTGTTGGATGTGTAACTGTGATAATATTATTTTTAATTTTAATATGGAGAGGAATTAGAATAGCTGTAAATGCAAGAGATTTATTTGGTTGTTTATTAGCTTCAGGCATAGTAGCTCTAATAACTGTTCAGTCGATGATACATATAGCAGTTGTTACTTCTTCTATACCTCCTACTGGGATACCTTTACCATTTGTTAGTTTTGGTGGTACATCGCTTTTAGTATTTATGTCAGCAATTGGTATACTACTTAATATTTCAAGATATACAGATTTAGATAGGAGTTGAAAATATGAAATTTTTGATTACTGGTGGAGGAACTGGAGGACATATCTATCCTGCTTTAGCAATTGCTAATAAAATAAAGAAAGAGATTCAAAATGCTACCATTTTATATGTTGGAACTGAGAAAGGCTTAGAAGCAGAACTAGTGCCTAGAGAAGGATTTGATTTCAAGGCGATACGTGTAAAAGGCTTTAAAAGAAAATTATCTTTAGATACTTTAGATTCAATAAAGACTTTACTAAAGGGACTTAATGATGCGAGAAAAATAATAAATGAGTTTCAACCTGATGTAGTTATAGGAACTGGTGGATATGTTTGTGGTCCTATAGTATTTATTTCAGCTTTAAAAAAAATACCGACGTTAATTCACGAACAAAATGCATATCCAGGAGTAACTAATAGGATTCTTTCTAGATTTGTTGATAAAGTTGCTGGAAGCTTTGAAGAATCTGTAAAATATTTCCATAACCCAAACAAAGTAACTATAACTGGAAATCCAGTTAGAGATGACTTTTTGAAAATTAATAAGAATAAAGTTAAGTCAACTGAAAAGATTAGTCCTCTTATTCTTTCTTTTGGAGGAAGTGGTGGACAGAAAAAATTAAATGAAGCAATGCTTGAAGTTATCCAGAAGAATATAGGGGGAAGAATGCAAATCATTCATGTAACAGGAAAGAGATTTTATGAAGACTTTATTAAGAGTTTAAATAAAAAAGTAGGTTCTATTGAAAGTTTGGAAGAAAATATTAAAGTAGTGCCATATTTATATGATATGCCTAATGTTTTAGCTTCTTCAGACCTTGTTATAACTAGTGCTGGTGCAATAACTATTGCAGAAATTACTGCTATAGGGGTTCCAAGTATATTAATACCAAAGAGTTATACAGCAGAGAATCATCAAGAATTCAATGCGAGAGCTTTAGAAAAACAAGGTGCGAGTGTTATGATTTTAGAAAAAGACCTTAATGGAGAAATATTAAATGAAAAGATAAATGAATTACTAAATGATAAAAACAAATTAGAATCTATGGCTCAGCAAAGTAGGAAATTAGCTAAGATAGATGCTACTGATAGAATTTTTAAAATGATTATAGATTTAATTAAGAAAAAATAGTATTTTGTAACACCTCTCAAGAATATGCATAAGATATTTATATATTGTTTTTCAAAAGACTTTATACATAGGCACGGTGCATATTCTGGAGGTGTAATTATGAGTAAGTATATTATAGAAGGTGGAAAAAGACTTGTAGGAGAAATTACTATAGGTGGTGCTAAAAACTCTGCATTACCTATTCTTGCTGCTTCTGTTATAACTAATAGTGTGAGTACTATTTTTAACATACCTAAAATTAGAGATGTAGATGTAATGGAACAAATTTTAAAATCGATTGGATGTAAAGTTAATAGAGTAGATGATATCATGACAATAGACTCAAGGCCTTTTTCGGAAATTAGGATACCTGAAGATTTAGTTAGAGAAATGCGCTCTTCAATCATTTTGATGGGAGCTATGCTAGCAAGATGTGGTCAAGTCGAAATATCTTATCCAGGCGGGTGTGACATTGGGCCGAGACCTATTGATTTACATCTTAAAGCTCTTAAAGAGCTTGGGGCAGATATTAAAGAAGCTCATGGATATATATATTGTTGTGCTGAGCAATTAAAAGGGTGTGAAATTCAATTAGATTATCCTAGTGTAGGAGCAACTGAAAATATTATGTTAGCTGCAGTTAGAGCTAAAGGAACTACAATAATCAGAAATGCAGCTAAGGAGCCTGAAATAGTCGATCTTCAAAACTTTCTTAATTCCGCTGGTGCAAAAATATATGGAGCAGGTACAAGTGCAATAAGAATTGACGGTGTTGATAAGTTACATGGAGTAGAGCATACAGTTATACCTGACAGAATAGTTGCAGGAACGTTTATGGTAGCTTCTGCTATAACTGGTGGAGAAGTTATATTAAAAAATATAGAAGTAGAGCATTTGAATTCAATAATAGCAAAACTTAGAGAAGCTGGATGTATGATTTACAATAATTGTACGACTTTAAAGATAATTGGTCCTAAAAGACCTAATGCTGTTGAATCTATTAGAACTTTACCTTATCCTGGATTTCCAACAGATATGCAAGCTCAAATGATAGCTCTTTTGTCATTAGCTAATGGAACAAGTGTGGTATGTGAAACTATATTTGAAAATAGATTTAAACATGTTGATGAATTAGTTAGAATGGGAGCCAAAATAAAAACGGAAGGAAGAGTAGCGATAATAAAAGGAGTCAAAGAGTTAACTGGTGCAAAAGTAACTGCAAAAGACTTAAGGGGTGGAGCTGCTTTAGTATTAGCGGGATTAGCTGCTAAAGGAACTACTATAGTCGAAAATATATATCATATTGATAGAGGTTATCAAGATTTTGAGAAAGATCTAGCATCTTTAGGTGCTGATATAAAGAAAATATTCTAGCAGCGTATTTGCTGCTTTTTAACTGATGGACAAGCTACAGGAGTGATTTAAAGTGACTGACAGTATTGAAAGAAAAATACGAAAAAAAAAGATAGGACTTATTACAATATTATTAATTTTTTTAATATCAATCTTTATTATTTTATCGACTAAAACGAGTTTTTTTGACATTTCAGAAATAGTAATTCAAGGAAATGATATTTTAGATGATGAAAAAGTTATTTTGGCTTCTGGTTTAAATTATGGGGAAAATATTTTTAAAATACGAACTCAAGAAGCAAAAGAAAATTTATTATCCCATCCATATGTAAAATCTGTAAATATAAAAAGACTTTTTCCTAATAAGCTGGTTATTACAATAAAAGAGAGAAAAGAATTTTTAGCTATACCTTATTTAGATTCATATATATACATAGATGATGAAGGATATATCTTGAATCTATTGGCTTATAGAAAGGAAAATTTATTAGAAATTGAAGGCGTTAATATTAATGATATTTCAATTGGCAAAAAAATTTCATTAGAAGATAATGTTAGTTTAGAAAAAATAATAGGTTTGATTCAAGATTGTAAAAAGATTGGTTTATATAAAGAAATAAAAAAAGTTAAATTAGATAATAAATCTAATACAGTAATTTATTTAAAATCGGGTGTTAAAGTTGCATTTGGATACCTAAATAATGTAAAATATAAATTAAGCTTTACTATTAAAATTCTTGATGATTTGAAACATAGAGGTATAAATAAAGGTACAATTTATTTTAATAAGGGAGATAGTCCTATTTTTATACCAGAAGGTAATTAGGAGGATAATCCATAATGAGAGAGTTAAAGAGTAAAATAGCATTTGCTTTAGTATGTTTAATACTAGGGATAATTATAGCAATACAATTTAAAACAGTTAATGAGACTGTAGGAAATGGGATTTTGCCAACTAAAAGTGCGCAACAATTGGCTTTAGAATTAAAAAAGTTAAAAGATGAGAAGGAAAAATTATTAGAAGAATTAAATAGCTTAGAATTTAAAGTAAAACAATATGAAAAAAATGCTGCTGAAGAAAATGTCTATATTAAAAATTTGATGAAAGAATTACAGAAATATAGGATGTTTGGTGGATATGAGCCAGTAAAAGGACCGGGTATAATAGTAATAGTAAATGACCCACCTATTGAAGTACAATTTGGAGACGATACTAGTATTATAGTTAATAATTATGACTTTTTGTTGGAAATAATCAGTAATCTAAATGCTGCAGGTGCAGAAGCAATTTCTGTTAACGAACAGAGGTATACAGGATTCACTGAGATAGTACCTGCTGGAAATCATCTTGAAATTAATGGTGTTTCATATGGTCCTCCTTTTATAATTAAAGCAATTGGTGAGCCTAAGATTTTAGAATCAGCTCTTAGGCTTAAAGGAGGAGTGATTTGGTATATGGAAAATTTATTTAATTTAGATGTGCAAATTAAAGAAGAAAAAAATATAGAGATACCTAGATATACAAGAATAAATGAATTTAAATATGCAAAGCCAATAGATAATGATACTGATTAAAAAATAAGGTGAGAAAAATGGATAAAAAATATATTGGCAATGTAACTATATTGATAGTTACTATTATTACTGGAATACTTTTTTCATTTCAATTTAAACAGGATATTGATGATTATACACTAGTATCTTTACACTCGATTAAAATGACAAAAAAGGAAATTAACAACTATAAGAGAGAAATTAGTAATTTAAAGAGATTAATAGAAGAGAA
This sequence comes from Caloranaerobacter ferrireducens, assembly GCF_001730685.1. Lineage (NCBI taxonomy): Bacteria > Bacillati > Bacillota > Tissierellia > Tissierellales > Thermohalobacteraceae > Caloranaerobacter > Caloranaerobacter ferrireducens. Next base: position 159,204 of record NZ_MDJR01000003.1, read on the forward strand.
AAAAAGTGAGATAAATAATTATCATAAAGCTATCATAGATAAAGATTCTTTTGCTGAATTGCTTGAGCAAGAGATTAGAGATATAAGATTTGAAATAGGTTTAGAAGATGTTCAAGGACCAGGTATTATTATCAAAATGGAAGATAACAATAAAAAAGTTTCTTATGGAGAAAATGTAAATTATGATTTAGTACATGATTTAGATGTTTTAAAATTGATTAATGATTTAAATGCAGCTGGTGCTGAAGCAATAAGTATTAATGGACAGAGGGTTTTATCAAGGTCTGAAATAAAATGTGGAGGACCCATTATAACAATAAATAAACAAAGATTAGCTTCTCCATTTGTAATAAAAGCAATAGGAGATCCCAAGGTGTTGTATGCAGCTATAAATGCTCCTAATACAAATGGGTATATATTAAAAGAAGTTAGAAATATAAAAATACAGACTAGAATAAGTGATAATATTTTTATCCCAAGATATTGGGGTGATATTACTTTTAATCAGGCTAAGCCTATAGAAGAGGGTGAATAAAATGATTTTAGCACTTTTAGGTATTTTGATAGGTGTACTGATAGGATTTTATATACCTGTAACCTATTCAACGAGTTATTCACTATATATTTCAGTTGCAATACTAGCATGCTTAGATTCAGTTTTTGGGGGAATTAGGGCAAATTTAGAGCAAAATTTCGATACTCGTATTTTTGTTACAGGATTCTTTGGAAATGCAATACTAGCAGCATTTTTAGCTTATATTGGAGATAGATTAGGAGTGCCCCTTTACTATGCAGCTATTTTTGCATTTGGTAGTAGGTTATTCCAGAATTTTGCTATTATTAGGAGGATACTGATTAATAGGTAAAAAGGGGTTGAGCTTTTAAAGGGGGCGTAAGTATATGGGGAATGTTGTTACTTCGATAGATTTAGGCAGTTCAAAAATTTGTGTGATTATATCAGAAATAGATAGTAATGGACAATTGCAAGTTGTTGGTATAGGTAAAAGTAGATGCAAAGGCATAAAGAAAGGTGTTGTAGTAGATATAGAAGAAACTACTAAGGCTATACTTGAAGCTGTTACCCAAGCTGAAAATATGGCAGATCTTGAAATTTATGAAGCTTATATAAATATACCTGGTGGATATACAAAACTCATTAGAAATAAAGGAATTATAGCTGTATCAAGTGATGATAAAGAAATTTCTTTTGAAGATGTCAAAAGAGTTTTGAATTCAGCGACAATTGTATCAATACCACAAGATCAAAGAATTATTGATATAATACCTAGGCAGTACATAGTTGATGGATATGATGAAATTAGTGACCCTGTTGGAATGGTGGGAATCAGGCTGGAGGTTGAGGCAGACATAATTGTAGGCTCAACAACAACTGTACTAAATTTGGTGAAAAGTGTTAATAAAGCAGGTATAGAAGTGTTAGGAATTGTAATGGAACCTATAGCAACTTCTGAAGCTGTTTTAACGAAAGATGAGAAGGATTTAGGAGTTTTACTATTAGACATTGGTGCAGGAACGAGTGATTTTTCTGTTTTTAAAAATGGAACATTAATATATTCAAATATTTTACCTATTGCGGGGAATCATATTACTAATGATATATCAGTTGGACTTAGATTACCTTTTAATAGAAGTGAAGAGATTAAAAAGAAGTTTGGCGTTGCTTACACGAAGTTAGCTGATGATAATAATATTTTTGAAATAAATCCTTTAGGGTTTAGCAATAATTTAGAAGTTAATGAAATGCAATTATCAGAAATTATTGAAGCCAGAATAAGGGAAATATTTGAGATAATTAATACAGATTTAATAAAAAATAGAGTTAAAGATAAGATATTGACTGGTATAGTAATAACAGGTGGAGGTGTTAGTTATTTTAAAGGTGTGACTGAATTAGGGATAGAAGTTTTTGGATTACCTGTACGAATTGGACAACCTTATCAGATGGGAACTCAAGAACCTATTTTTTCTTCAGCAGTTGGACTTATAAATTATGGTTTCAAAAGGAAATTAAATTATTATATAGAATATAATAATGTAGAAATAAAGAAAAGTAGAGGTAAGAAAAGAAGTAAAAATACAAAAAGCGTAATGTCTATCTTAAAAACAATATGGGATGAGTATTTTTAAAAAACAATAGCGAAGGGGGAATTTGATGTTTGAATTTGATGTAGAAATGGATCAGTTTGCTTGTATAAAAGTAATTGGCGTAGGCGGTGGCGGAAATAACGCAGTAAATAGAATGATAGAGTCTCAAGTTAAAGGTGTTGAGTTTATTGCTATAAATACTGACAAACAGGCTTTACATACTTCAAAAGCTGAAATTAAAATACAAATTGGTGAAAAATTAACTAAAGGTTTAGGAGCTGGAGCAAATCCAGAGATTGGAAAGAAAGCTGCTGAAGAAAGTAGAAATGAGATTCTTGAAGCAATTAAAGGAGCAGATATGGTTTTTATAACTGCTGGAATGGGTGGAGGTACAGGAACGGGAGCTGCACCAATTGTTGCTGAAATAGCTAAAGAATTAGGAATATTAACAGTTGGTGTTGTAACAAAGCCTTTTATGTTTGAAGGTAGAAGAAGGATGCTTCATGCAGAAAAAGGTGTTGAAGAATTAAAATCTAGAGTAGATACATTGGTGACAATACCTAATGATAGATTATTACAAGTAGTTGAAAAGAAAACTTCAATAATGGATGCTTTTAGAATTGCTGATGATGTTTTAAGACAAGGTATTCAAGGCATATCAGATTTAATTGCTGTGCCAGGGCTTGTTAACCTTGACTTTGCAGATGTTAAGACTATTATGTTAGAACAAGGTTTAGCTCATATGGGAATTGGAAGAGCTAGTGGAGAAAATAGAGCTATTGAAGCAGCAAAACAAGCTATTCAGAGTCCTTTACTTGAAACTTCTATTGAAGGAGCTAAAGGAGTGTTACTTAACATTACTGGTGGAAGCAATCTAGGCTTATTTGAAGTAAATGAAGCTGCTGATTTGATTAAACAAGCAGTAGACCCAGATGCAAATATTATTTTTGGTGCAGTTGTTGATGAAAGTTTAAAAGATGATATTAAGATTACTGTTATAGCAACAGGATTTGATCATGCTAAAAAAGAAAGTCAAGCAAAAACTATAAATAAAAAATTCGAAGATAAAAATAATGTTAAAACAAATAGTGAAGTTAAACAATTTGATACAGATGATTTAGATATTCCAACCTTCCTAAGAAGGAGGAGTAAATAAACCCTTTTCTTAACAGAAAAGGGTTTTTTTCGACTTCAGTAAATGACAAATTTTTGAAAGATAATATTATATAATAGACATAAAAATGAGGACAACTGAATATTTGTAGATTAGAGGACCAATTAATTTGAGGGGGCAGTATTTTGTACGTATATGCTGAGTACCTTATTCTAGAAAATTTTATTATTAATTTCATTATATTATATGTAACTAAAAGATTTACAAGAACTGAAACATCAAGATTAAGATTAACTTTAGCTGCTTTGATAGGTGCTGTTTATACTTTAGTTGTATTTTATCCTAAGCTAAGTTTCATGGTTAATTTTACTATGAAACTAACTATTTCAATTCTTATTGTAATTGTAGCTTTTAATCCTATTACTTTTAAAAAATTTCTCAAGTTAATTGCAACATTTTACATAGTATCTTTTGTTTTTGCAGGTTCTGCTTTGGCTCTTTTTTACTTAATAGATGTAGACTCTTATATTGGTAATGGTATTTTTTATATAAAAGATTTTCCTATTAAAATACTTGCATTTGCAATAGTAACATCATGGATTTTGATTAAGTATACATGGAGTTATATACATGGAAAAATAAGCAAAGATAAAATACTAGTTCCTATTGCTATTTCATTGAAGGATAGGGAAGTACATATTATAGCACTTGTTGATACTGGAAATTCATTGAAAGATCCTTTAACAGATGCTCCAGTTATTATTGTACAGTTTTCGGCAATTAAAAATATATTGCCTGAAAAAACAAAAAAGCTTTTTGAAATGTATGACACAAAAGATTTGAGACTTATATTACCATTTTTGCAAGGACTGGGACAGGATTTAAAATTTAGAGTAATTCCGTTTAAAACAATTGGTCAAGAAAATGGAGTTTTATTTGGATTTAAACCTGATAGAGTAATTATAAAAGATCAAGATAAAGCTATAACAAATATTGTTATTGGGATATATAATGATAAGTTATCTAATGATGATAAATACGAAGCTTTATTACATCCAGAATTATTAAATTGATTTGGGGGTGGAGAAATTGGGATTTATTGTTAAAATGAAATTATTGATAAGAATATACTATATAAAATTGTTGAAGAAATTTGATTTATTAGATGAAAAAGCAATTTTCTATATTGGGGGAAGTGAAGTTTTGCCACCTCCATTGACCCCTGAAGAAGAAAAATACTTAGTTTCTAAATTGAAAGAAGATGAAACAGTAAGAACAATATTAATAGAAAGAAATTTAAGATTGGTTGTTTATATAGCAAGGAAGTTTGAAAGTACAGGAGTTGGAGTTGAAGATTTGATTTCAATCGGCACAATAGGTTTAATTAAAGCTGTTAGCACTTTTAATCCAGATAAAAAGATTAAATTGGCAACATATGCATCTAAATGCATTGAAAATGAGATACTCATGTATTTAAGAAGGAATAGCAAAACGAGAACCGAAATATCTTTTGATGAACCATTAAATATAGATTGGGATGGGAATGAACTATTGTTATCTGATATTTTAGGTACAGAGAATGATATGATATTTAAGTTGTTAGAAGAGGAAGTAGATAAAGAATTATTAAACGAGGCAATCAAAAAACTTTCAAAAAGAGAGAAGAAAATAGTTGAGTTAAGGTTTGGATTAAATAATGGAGAAGAGAAGACTCAGAAAGAAGTTGCTGATATGCTTGGTATTTCACAATCTTATATATCAAGGTTAGAAAAAAGGATTATAAAGAGATTAAAGAAAGAAATTAATAGAATGGTATAGTATTCTATGACTGGTATAAAAAACCAGTCTTTTTATATTTTTTTGTATAATAATTAAGCCTAAAGTCAATAATTTATTACAGGGGGCAAAACATCGAGGAAGGCAGGGAAAAATATGCATGTAAACAAAGTAGAAATTTGTGGAGTTAATACATCAGAGCTTCCCGTACTTACTAATGAAGAAATGAGAAAGTTATTTGATAGAATTCATGCAGGTGATTTAAAAGCTAGAGAAGAGTTTATTAAAGGTAATTTAAGATTAGTTTTAAGTGTTATTCAGAGATTCAATAAAAGAGGAGAACATGTAGATGATTTGTTCCAAGTAGGATGTATAGGATTGATTAAAGCTATAGATAATTTTGATTTAAGTCAAAACGTTAAGTTTTCTACTTATGCTGTACCTATGATAATAGGTGAAATAAGGAGGTACTTAAGAGACAACAACTCGATAAGAGTTAGTAGGTCCTTAAGAGATATAGCTTACAAAGCACTTCAAGTAAGAGATCAATTAATGAATAAGAATTCTAAAGAACCAACTATTACAGAAATTGCAAACGAATTAAAATTACCAAAAGAAGAAGTAGTTTTTGCATTAGATGCTATACAAGACCCAATATCTTTGTTTGAGCCAATATATCATGATAGTGGTGATGCTATTTATGTAATGGATCAAGTTAGTGATGAGAAAAGTGAAGATGAAACCTGGCTTGAAGGTATTGCTTTAAGAGAAGCATTAAGAAAATTGAATGATAGAGAAAAATTAATATTGAATTTAAGATTTTTTGAAGGAAAAACTCAAATGGAGGTAGCAGAAGAAATTGGAATATCGCAAGCTCAAGTTTCTCGACTTGAAAAGACAGCTTTAAGGCATATGAGAAAACTAATACAAATGAAATAATATTAGTAGCCTCCCTTCTTTAGTTAAATTAAAAGTAATATTTTTTCGCTTCAACTTATAAATATATGTTAGAACAATATTATTTTGTATATGTCTATTAAGAGTATTTATACCTTAAATTAATGGATTAAAAGAAAATAAAGAAGGTGAGGCTATGGTAAAAACTTCTGATTTGAAGGAAAAGGAAGTAATTAATGTAAGGGATGGTTCAAGATTAGGTCTTATATATGATATTGAAATTGACTTGAATAGGGGAGTAGTTGAAGCTGTATATATTCCTGGAAGTAGTAGATTACTTAGTTTTTTTGGGAGAAGTGATGAATATGTTATTAAATGGGAAGATATAATAAAGATTGGTAAAGATGTTATATTAGTGGATTATGATATAAACAGAAGTAGAATAAAAAGAGATTCACAAGAGTGAAGAATAACAGGTTACTTGAATAGACACATATAAAAAAATATAATATAATTTAATCAATGAAATGTTAAGGGGGTAATATAAATATGAAGTGTCCCTATTGCAGCTACTTTGAAACTAAAGTAGTAGATTCAAGACCGACGGATGAAGGACAAGCTATAAGAAGAAGACGAGAGTGCGTTAAATGTAATAATAGATTTACTACATATGAAAAGGTAGAAGAAATTCCTTTGATTGTAGTTAAAAAAGATGGAACTAGACAGGAGTATAGCAGAGATAAGATATTAAATGGTATTATAAGAGCTTGTGAAAAGAGGCCAGTATCTTTAAAGACTATGGAAAATATTGTTGATGAGATAGAAAAAAATCTCTATAATACATTAAAAAGAGAGATAAGTACTGAATGTATTGGAGAGATGGTGATGAATAAGCTTAAAGATATCGATGAAGTAGCTTATGTAAGATTTGCATCAGTCTATAGACAATTTAAAGATATAAACACTTTTATGGATGAATTGAAGAAGTTATTAGATGAGAAGAAATAAGTTTTTTTGTAAAGGTGAGACTTATGAAGTATAATAAGGGTTTTACTTTAGTAAGGGAAAAAGGTATTTATTATTATGTTATTGATAATTTCGAAAAAACGGGGTTAGTTAAACATTTATTTACAACAAGAATCGGTGGAGTAAGTTCTAATCCATATTATAGTCTTAATCTAGGTTTTAAAACTGGTGATGAAGTAAATAATGTAAAAAAGAATTTTTTAAAAGTTTTTGAAATAATCGATACTTGTGAAAAAAATGTAGTATTTTCTAATCAGGTTCATGGAACCAATATTCAAATTGTAGACGATAAACTACTTACAGATAACGTATATGATAGACTAAGTGATGGGGTTGATGGGCTAGTTACAAATGTTAAAAATATTACATTAGCAACTTTTTATGCAGATTGTGTGCCTATTTTTTTTCTAGATAAAGGAAAAAAAGTTGTTGGATTAGCTCATGCAGGATGGCGAGGGACTGTAAAAGGAATTGCTTGCAAAATGATTGATATATTAATTGAAAAATTTAATTCTCAACTTGAGGATATATTAGTAGGTATTGGGCCTTCTATTGGACAATGCTGTTTTGAAGTAGGAGAAGAAGTTTTCAAGGAGTTTGAAAAAGCTTATCCAGATATCATTGATAATATAACACAAAAAAATTCAGATAAATATTATATTGATTTATGGAAAACTAATAAACTAATACTAGAGAAAAAGGGGATTTTGCCTAGCAATATAACGATTAGTGGTTTATGTACAAGTTGTAATACTGATTTATTTTTTTCATATCGGAAAGAAAATGGGAAAACAGGAAGAATGGCAGCACTAATTAAGCTTATTTAATATAGTAGAGGTGAATATTATGGATAATTTAAAAAGAATTTTAGTAGTTGATGACGAAGAACATATAATAGAGCTTATTAGATTCAACTTAGAAACTAACGGTTATTATGTTATAGCTGCTAATGATGGAAATGAGGCTTTGAAGAAAGTTAAAGAGGAAAAGCCTGATTTGGTTATACTTGATTTGATGCTTCCTTCTATTGATGGGATAGAAATATGTAAAATTTTACGTAAAGATAAGGAAACTGAAAAATTACCAATTATTATGTTGACTGCTAAAAGTGAAGAAATAGATATGATATTAGGGCTTGAAATAGGAGCGGATGATTATATTACTAAGCCTTTTAGTGTAAGGGAGCTTTTAGCGAGAATAAAGGCTGTTTTAAGACGTACACAACAAAGACAAGAGAGAAGAGAAAATGTTATAAAAATTGGGGATATTACGATTGATGTAGAAAAGCATGAAGTAACAAAAAAGGGCAAAAAAATTGATTTGACATTAAAGGAGTTTGAACTTTTAAGAATTTTATCTGAAAAACGAGGAAATGTTTTAACTCGTAACTATTTATTAGATGAAATATGGGGATATGATTATTTTGGAGACACTAGAACTGTAGATGTTCATATTAGACATTTAAGAAGAAAAATAGAAGATGATGATAAAAATCCTCAGTATATACAGACAATAAGAGGTATAGGTTATAAAATGAAATAGAGGAGATGTAAATGCAAAAGAGAATTTTTGTTACCTTTCTAATGTTGATTTTAATAGGAATATTAACTACTGGGATGCTTTCTATAAGCTTAATGCGTGTTAATTATATCAGAAATATTGAGGATAAACTTATATCTAATTCGAAATTAATAGAAGTTTTTATTAAAGAGCAGGAAAATATAGATAAAATAAATTTTAATGAATTAGCTGATATATTTTCAAAGAAAATACAAGCTAGAATTACGTTTATTGATAAGGATGGTTGGGTAGTTGGAGATTCTGATGCAGACATTAACAAATTAGATAATCATGGTAATAGACCAGAAGTTATTAAAGCAAGACAAGGCAAAATAGGTATTAGTAAAAGATATAGTAAGTCATTAGAATATGAGATGGTATATGTAGCTATACCAGTAGATATAAAATCAAATAGATTGGATGTTATAAGACTTTCTGTACCTCTTAAAGATATTAGTGAATATTATAGTTTAATGTATAAATATATTTTTTTATCAATAATTGCTGGATTACTTGTTGCAATATTTGTAGGGTATAGATATGTAAGAAGTGTTACAAAACCTATTAAAGAGCTTACAATTGCAACAAGGAAAATATCAAGTGGTAATTTTGGAGAATTAGTAAAAGTAAGGGCTGAACATGAAATTGGGCTTTTAGCAGATAATTTTAATAAAATGAGCTTAAAATTAAGTGATACAATAAATGAGCTTTTAGATAAAAATACTAAGTTAAAAGCTATTTTATCTAGCATGATAAATGGAGTTATAGCACTAGATAATAATAAGAGAATTATTTTAGTAAATCCAATGGCTGAAAAAATGTTAGGGATAAAAGAAGCAGACGTGCGCAATAAGTATGTATTAGAAGTTTTAAAAGATTTAAATTTAGAAGAAAAGATATATGAGTTATTAAATACTAATATACAATCTAAGTTTGAGATAGAAGTTAAAGAACCTAATAGTAAAATATTTAATGTCTATATAAATCCGATTAAATTAACTAATGACCCTAATAGAACCATCGGTGTATTAGTAATAATACAAGATATAACAGATATAAGAAGATTGGAAAGAATGAGAAAGGATTTTGTAGCAAATGTTTCACATGAATTAAAGACACCACTAACATCAATAAGAGGTTTTATTGAAACACTTAAAAGTGGTGCTGTAGAAGATAAAGAAATTAGAAATAAATTTTTAGATATAATCGATATTGAAACGTCACGGCTTACAAATCTTATAGAAGATTTGTTGTTGTTATCACAAATAGAAAATAGCAATGAAATGACTAAAAAAGATGTAATAGATGTTAATAGATCTATTGAAGAAGTAATACAGATACTAGGTGGATTAGCGAATAAAAAGGGAGTAAGCTTGATTGAAAAGGTAAATAGGAATTTACCAAACTTAAGTGGAAATAGAGGTTGGTTTAAACAAATGCTTATTAATTTAATAGATAACGGTATTAAATATACTCCTGAAGGAGGAACTGTTACTGTTACGGCATATAGCACTAAAAATAGACTTGTAATTAAGATATCTGATACAGGAATTGGTATAGATGAACAGCATCTTTCAAGACTTTTTGAGAGGTTTTACAGAGTGGATAAAGCTAGGTCTAGAAAGGTTGGAGGAACTGGACTTGGATTAGCGATTGTTAAGCATATTGTTTTAGCTTTTAAAGGTGAGATAAGTGTAAAAAGTAAAGTAAATATAGGTACTGAATTTATAGTATCTTTTCCGTTGGATAAATTATAATTTTGGATTATTTATTTAAATATAGGAGAATAATTACTTTATTCTTTACAGCAGACATAATATATTTATGTCTACTAAAAAATAAAGCATAGTTTCTAACATTTTTTTAGAGTTAGAAACTATGCTTTATTTGATTTTGGTATATTTTTCAACTTTGCATAATTAATCTTACAAAAGGAAAAAAATACTTGACATTCCATATATATATATAATCTATATTAGATAATACATTATTATCATTAAATAATTTTAATTTTTTTAATAATTGTAGAATTCTGTAACAAACTATTAAAAATTTTTTGAGGGAGGTGGTAAGGTTTTGATATGAATTAAAATTTTTGACACTACGATTCAAGACAAGATGCTGTAGATTATGCTTATCAATACTATGATGTTTATAATACGGCTGAATACCCAGATTTGAATGATTTAGGTGGAGATTGTGCTAACTTTGTTTCTCAAGCAATACATACGGGTGGAGTACCAATGGATGATGAAGGTTACCATACAATGATAATTACGGATTATGGATATAATTCTAGTAATAAAAGAGACTTTTTAATGACATATCATACTAATGATAGAAAAGACAAACCATTGTCTTGGGTTGTTGAGCAATTCATGGAGTCTGGTGGGGACTATAAAGTAAAGTTTTTTAAAGTAAATTAGTTATTCTCAAAGATAAGAGGTGGAATATGAAGTATGCAATTACTATAATATCTCTATTTATTGCTACTGTATTACTATATTTAGGTTTTGCTCTATCTTTTTTTATTATATCTTTGCATTCAAATAAAGAAGTCGTTAAAAATCCATTTACGTATTACTATATAGCAAAAGTGAAATCATCTGAATGGAAAGGGCTGGGGTCGGTAAATCACACATATTTCTTTGATAAATTCATAGAAGAAAAAAATAAAAAGGGTTGGAAGTATATCCCAGAAAAGAGACTTGGTCGATTATTAGTTTTTGAAAAAGATGGAAAAATCAAAGGGATATCATATCCAAGATTTATAGGTATTAAATGGTAATAATAGTTAGTCAAAAGTAACGTTTAGTTTGACACATGTCATACAGAAATAGAACAGGAGATAGCTACAATGAAACTATAAATTAACTTCAATAGTGGGAAATTACTATATTACTGCTGAAGGGAGACCTTCAGCTTTTTTTAAGGTTTTTTGTTAATAGTTGGGGGAGGCATTCTTTAGAACACTGTCCTTTATTTATATAGAAGGTTATTTTGATATGATAAATTATTACGATAAAAAATAAAGAGATATGTGCATAATCTTTCAAGATTTCTAAAGTCGAAGGCATTATGTGCATTACGTTTTAATATCTTAATTTTATTTTTATATCTTTCAATATATTCATTAGTGTAAGGAAGATCAAATAAATTAATTATTTCATTAAACTAATTAAAAAGAACATTAGCACAAGAAATATATTTTTTAATATTGTTATTTCTAGCTATGTTAGTCCAGTTTTTAAGAAGTATTCTAACTTCATCTGCTGGTTTAGATTGAGTAAATTTATAACGTTAAAAATTTTTTTCACAAAATTTCTTTTAAATTTAACAATTTAGTCATATTATTATGTACTTATTGAATGCTTCCTTTTCAAATGTTGTAGGTAATTATATTTTAACGGGCGTTTTGAATAAGTACATTATTTTTTTGAAAAAAATAATGTTGGAGTTTACCATCCCAACATTATTATAGAACCTTTAAAAAGAATAGTAAAAAAAAATAAGGGAAACCTAAATTATAGATTTAAACATAAAGCTTGAATTAATAAATTTAAAACAATAACATAAATTGAAGTTTAGATATATTTAGAAGGTGGTAAAATGTTCAATTATAGTCATATAATAATTCCTTCAATAATGTTAGGGATTTTATCAAGAATATCTATGCTTAGAGTTGATCATAGACAATATCCAAGTTATCCTCAAGGAGTGTTCTCACATCTTACTTTAGGTATTGTAGCAGCAGGATTAGGTTCAGTTGCTTTACCTGCATTATGGGAGAAAGAATACGCTGCAGTTACATTTTTAGCTTTAGCAGCTCAGCAGTTCAGGGATGTAAGGAATTTAGAACGTCAAAGTTTAGACAACATAGAACCTACTGAATTAGTGGCAAGAGGTACCGCGTATATTGAAGATATTGCAAAAGCTTTTGAAGCTAGGAACTATATGACTATGCTGACATCTCTTATAGTAAGCATAGTAATATTTTTACTTTTTAAAGTTGGTGTTTCAAGGACACAATCAATTATTATTGGAGTAATAATTGGTCTAATTTCTATATATTATTTTAACAAAGCAATAGCCAGACAAACAGTTGGAGATATCGCAGATGTAGTTCCTGCAGAAATCAAATTTAAAGGGCCATTATTAACAATTAATGATGTTGTAATAATGAATATTGGTTTGAAGGAATCAAGAAAAATATACGAAGAAAAAGGTATAGCTGTGGAAATTATTCCACATGATGAAAATGGAATTGCAACATTAGCTAATTTAGGACAAAGACAGGCTATTCAGCATAATGCAGCGGCTTTATTAGGCATAAGGAAAGATGTGGATGAACCTGATTTTACACCTATAGCTAGAAGAGACCCTGAGACAGGGAATATTGTTATGGCTATTGTGCCTATGGAACCAGATATAGAATGTTTAATAGAAGCTGTGAAAAGAACAGTTGTATTAGAAAGTGCAAAAAGAAAACCTTTAGCTTCTAAAGCTGGAAGAAAAGCAGCTGATTAAGGAGTGGGAAAGATGGATGTAGGATTTAAAGAAACGATTTTAGCAGTTGTAACAACTAGAAAAGATACAGTTATAGGTGATAATGTACCAGTTTTTTATGTAAAAGACGAGGAAGAAAGAGAGAAAATTGCTCTTTTACTATCGAAAATAACTTTGGGGATGGTACACGATTTGGAAAATGGAGCTTATGTAATTGTAAGGCATTAAGTATTATGACATTTTATAGAGCATTTATATATGTTATAATTAAAGATGTTGCTAAAAATTTTTTGATTATATATAATTAATTGGTGATATGACATAGGCAAGAATAATATAGGTATGATATAATATTAATACCTAGTACTAATAATAGGTAATTATAGAGGGGATATTATGGAAATTAAAAATACAAATAGACACACAAATATTATCGAAGCAATTGAAAGTGGTAGTATTGCAGAAGAGTTAGGAATTGAAAGTGGAGATGTGTTGATATCTGTAAATGGATATCCAATAACTGATATTTTAGATTACAAATATCAGATTTCTGATGATTATGTTGAAATGACAATACAAAAGAAAAATGGAGAAATATGGGAACTAGAAATTGAAAAAGATACTAATGAGGATATTGGCATAATATTTACAAATCCCTTAATTGATAAAGCTAAGAGTTGTAGAAATAAGTGTATATTTTGTTTTATAGACCAATTACCTAAAGGGATGAGAGATACTCTGTATTTTAAGGACGATGATTCGAGATTATCTTTTTTACAGGGTAATTTTATTACGCTTACAAATTTATCTGACGATGAGATTGATAGGATTATATTTTATAAGTTAAGTCCAATAAATATATCTGTTCATACAACAGACCCTGAATTAAGAGTAAAAATGTTAAACAATAAAAATGCTGGTAGATTATACAATATATTGCAAAGGTTTAGTGAAGCAAATATAGAAATGAATTGTCAGATTGTTTTATGTCCAGGAATTAATGATGGTATATATTTAGATAGGACATTGGAAGACTTGGCAGTTTTATATCCAAACGTTAAAAGTGTTGCAGTTGTGCCTGTGGGTGTAACAAAATATAGAAAAGGACTATTTAAATTAGAAACATATAACAAGTATACAGCTGAAAAATTGTTAGATTTCATTAATAAAAAACAAAAAGAATATCTTAAAAAATTAGGTTCAAGGTTTGTTTTTGCTGCTGATGAATTTTATGTCCTTGCAAAAAAGGAAATACCTTTATTTGATGAATATGAGGGTTTTCCACAGTTAGAGAATGGTGTAGGATTGATGAGATTATTTTTTGAAGAAGTATGTAAAGCTTTAGCTCAAATAGATAAAGATATGCAATTAAATAAAAAATTTACTATAGCAACAGGCATGTTAGCTTATCCTTTTATGAAAGATGTTGCTGATTTAGTTATGAGTAAATTTAGAGATCTTAATTTACAAGTTGAACCTATAGGTAATAATTTTTTTGGAGAAACAATAACTGTATCAGGGCTTATAACTGGGACCGATTTAATTGGACAACTTACTGGAAAAGATTTAGGGGATGGACTAATAATTCCAAAATCTATGTTGAAACGTGACGAAAATATTTTCTTAGATGATATTACTGTGGAAGAAGTAGAAAAAAGATTAAATGTAAAAGTGATTGTTTTGGATGTTGATGGATATGAGTTTGTAGATTTCTACAAAAAATATGCGAGGTGATGTATATGGCAAGACCGGTTGTAGCTATTGTAGGTAGACCAAATGTAGGAAAATCTACTCTTTTTAATAGAATAGCAGGTAGAAGGATAGCAATTGTAGAAGATAGACCTGGAGTTACTAGAGATAGAATTTATGCTGAAGCTGAATGGTTAAACAAGTATTTTACTTTGATTGATACAGGAGGAATTGAGCCTGATACAGAAGATATAATTTTATCACAAATGAGAAGGCAGGCACAAATAGCAATTGATACTGCAGACGTTATTTTGTTTGTTGTAGATGGAATAGAGGGATTAACATCTACTGATAGAGAAGTAGCTAATATGTTAAGAAAATCTAAGAAGAAGGTATTACTAGTTTGTAATAAAATTGATACACCTATGACTCCAGATACGATTTATGAATTTTATGAACTAGGATTAGGTGATCCTATAGCGATATCAGCTTCACAGGGATTAGGAATTGGAGATTTATTAGATGCAGTAATTGAGCATTTTCCAGAGGATAAAGATACAGAATATGAAGAAGGTGTAATTAAAGTTGCAGTAATAGGAAAACCGAATGCAGGAAAATCATCTTTGATAAATAAAATTTTAGGAGAAGAGAGAGTTATAGTAAGTGATATACCTGGTACAACTAGAGATGCAATAGATACACCATTTCAAGTGGGAGAAGATAAGTTTGTTTTTATAGATACAGCTGGTATCAGAAGAAGGAAAAAAATTAATGAGAATGTAGAAAAATATAGTGTGATTAGATCATTAACAGCGATTGAAAGAGCGGATGTTTGTTTATTAGTTATAGATTCATTAGAATCTGTTACTGAGCAAGATGCTAAAATAGCGGGATATGCTCATGAAAATGGAAAAGCTACTATTATTATTATGAACAAATGGGATCTTGTTGAAAAAGATGATAAAACTTATTTAAGATATGAAAAGGAAATTAGGGAACGATTATCATTTATGTCTTATGCCCCAATATTATTTATTTCAGCAAAAACAGGACAAAGAGTTAATAGAATAATTGATTTAATAAAGAAAGTTTCTAACAATCATTCTATGAGAATTAGCACTGGTGTATTAAATGATATCATTGGTGAAGCAGTACTTATGAACCAGCCACCATCAGACAAAGGGAGAAGATTAAAAATATACTATGGTACTCAGGTAGGAATAAAGCCTCCGAAATTTGTTATTTTTATTAATGACATAGAGTTAATGCATTTTTCTTATCAAAGATATTTAGAAAATCAAATAAGGCAGACATTTGGCTTTGAAGGAACGCCTATTCAATTAGAATTTAAAGAAAAGGGGGATTAGATGTATAAAATCTTATTAGTACTATTATTGAGTTATTTAATAGGGAATATAAATACAGCCTATTTAATAGGAAAAATATTTGAAAACAAAGATATTAGAAATTATGGAAGTGGGAATGCAGGAGCTACAAATGCTTTAAGAGTTTTTGGTGTAAAGATAGCAGCTATAACATTTTTATTTGATTTATTAAAAGCAGTGATAGCAGTAATTTTAGGTAAAATGATTTTAGGAGAAACAGGGATGTTTCTTTCTGGTGTGAGTGTAGTTGTAGGTCATAATTGGCCAGTCTTATTGAATTTTAAAGGTGGGAAAGGCATAGCGTCAACCATTGGTGTAATGTTAGTTGTTAACTATAAGATAGCAATTATTTGTGTAGCTATTGGTTTGATTATTGTTATAAGATCGAAATATGTTTCATTAGGTTCAGTAATAACAATGGCTTTATTACCTATTATAGGACTAATTATAAATAGACCTTTTAATTTAGACTTCTTAATCTTTACATTAATACTATCTGTTATGGCTATTTATAGACATAAAGAAAATATATCACGATTATTGAAAGGACAAGAAAGAAAGATAGGTCAAAGGGTTTAAATGAGGAGGAATAGTAATGGAAGTGACTATTGGCGTTTTAGGGGGAGGTAGCTGGGGTACGGCTTTAGCTTTATTACTTGCCAATAAAGGCTATCATGTTGACTTATGGGTAAGAGATATAGATCAATGCAATTATATGAAAGAAGCTAGAGAAAATAAAAAGTATTTACCTAATGTTAAGCTGTCAGATAATATTAACGTTACTAATGATATAGAAGAAGCTGTTTATAGAAAAAATATAATTTTATTGGCTGTACCATCACATGCTGTTAGAGAGACAATCAAGAAATTTAAAACTCAATTGAAAGAACAGCCTATTTTAGTTAATGTAGCAAAAGGGATAGAAACAGATACTTTGCTTAGAGTTTCAGAGATTGTGAAACAAGAGTTGCCAACTATTGAGTACACTGTTATTTCAGGCCCTTCACATGCTGAAGAGGTTTCTAGAGATATACCGACAGCAGTAGTGGCTGCATCTACAAACAAAAAAACTGCTGAATATATTCAAGAAGTGTTTATGACTCCTAGGTTTAGGGTTTATACAAATCCTGATGTAATAGGTGTAGAACTTGGTGGAGCATTGAAAAATGTAATAGCTTTAGGAGCAGGTATATCAGATGGATTAGGATATGGAGATAATACTAAAGCGGCACTTATGAACAGAGGAATTATTGAAATTTCACGTTTAGGCGAAAAAATGGGAGCAAATAAAAAGACATTTGCTGGTCTTTCAGGAATAGGTGATTTGATTGTTACGTGTACGAGTCTTCATAGTAGAAATAGACGAGCAGGCATTAAAATTGGACAAGGAGCTAGTTTAGAGGAAGCAATTAAATCTGTAGGAATGGTAGTAGAAGGAGTAAGGACAACTAAGGCAGCATATGAACTATCTAGAAAATATAATGTAAAAATGCCGATAACGGAAGAAATTTATGGAGTGCTTTATGAAGGAAAAGATGTTAGATATTCTGTCTTTAATTTAATGATGAGAGATAAAAAACATGAGATGGAAGAAATTGTACAGGAAACGGGATTTAATTGGTAGGGACATCGAAAGGATGTCCTTTTTTTGTTAGCATGTCATATTATTTTAATCTTTTCATATATATATAATGTTAAGAACTAAGTCCAACTTCATATTTTTCTGAAAGAAAAATTATACTAAAAATGGAGATTCTTCAATATATTATATAAAGGGGGGAAAATGGATGAAGAATTTCGATATATACAAAGATATTGCTGAAAGAACGGATGGAGATATATATATTGGAGTTGTAGGACCTGTTAGAACAGGTAAATCAACGTTTATTAAAAGGTTTATGGAATTACTAGTTATACCAAATATAGATAATACATATAGAAAAGAAAGAGCTAATGATGAATTACCACAAAGTGGAGCTGGTAGAACTATAATGACAACTGAACCTAAATTTGTACCAAGTGAAGCTGTTGAATTAACTTTGAAAGATAATGTTAAGTTTAGGGTCAGAATGGTAGATTGCGTAGGATACATAGTAAAAGGGGCTTTAGGACATGAAGAAAATAATATGCCTAGAATGGTTACTACACCATGGTTTGAAAAAGAGATACCATTTGAAGAAGCTGCGGAAATAGGGACTAGAAAAGTTATAACTGATCATTCTACAATTGGATTAGTTATAACCACTGATGGTTCTATAACAGACATTGAAAGGTCTAATTATATTAAGGCTGAAGAAAGAGTTATTAGTGAATTAAAAGAACTTGATAAACCTTTTGTAATATTACTCAATTCAAGGCATCCAGATTTAGATAGTACAATAGCACTCAGAGAAAGTTTAGAGGAAAAATATCAAACACCAGTAATTGCAGTTGACTGTTTAAATATGTCTATAGAAGATGTAAATAATATTCTTGAAAAAGTATTGCTAGAATTCCCAATAAGAGAGATTAACATTAATCTACCTGGTTGGGTTGAAGGATTATCTAACAAACATTGGATACGTGAAAATATATTAAATTCAATTAAGGAAACTGTAACAGAATTATATAGAATTAGGGATATTACAAATACATTAGATAAATTTACAGATTGTGAGGCTATTAAAAATGCAACTATATCTGAAATCAAATTAGGTGAAGGAATAGCTAATATTGAAATGGATGTTGAAAATGATTTATTATATGATGTAATAAGTGAAATAACAGGTTATAAAATAGTTGGAGAACATCAGTTATTGGGATTAATTTCAAAACTTGCAAAATCTAAGAAAGAATATGATAAAATAGAAAGTGCGTTAAAAGACGTAAGAGAGAAAGGATACGGATTAGTACCTCCTAGCCTTGAAGAATTAGAATTGTATGAACCTGAAATTTTCAGGCAAGGTAATAGATTTGGAGTTAAATTGCGTGCAAATGCACCAAGTTTACATTTGATTAGAGCAGATATAACAACTGAAGTATCGCCAATTATTGGAACAGAGAAGCAGAGTGAAGAATTACTAAAATATTTACTAGATGAGTTTGAAAATGACCCTTCAAAAATCTGGGAATCAAATATGTTTGGCAAGTCACTACATGATCTGGTAAAAGAGCAGCTTCAGAGCAAGCTCAATATGATGCCTGATGATGCAAGAGCTAAGATTCAGAAAACTCTTCAACGTATTGTAAATGAAGGCGGTGGAGGGCTAATCTGTATCATAATATAATAAGATTATGATATAGATTACAAAATAAATGGGAAGGTTTTACCTTCCCATTTATTTTGTATGAAAATGGTCGGGATGACTGGATTCGAACCAGCGACCCCAAGTCCCCCAGACTTGTGCGCTAACCAAACTGCGCTACATCCCGAGAGTAATACATATTATACACATTTTTTTAGAATTTGTAAAGTTGATATAGAAATTATGATATACTTGATTTACAAACAGAAATAGGTCTTTAGTTATATTTGCATATGAATAACGCTTATTGTTAAAATAATAAAGGAAAATCTTAAAAGATGAAGAAATATAATATAAAGTTTTAGTGTGGTGATATTATGACTAAAGACAAAAGAAAACAAAAAAGAAGAAGACGAAAAAGGTTTAGGATTGGGTTGGTAATAATAGTAGTAATTTATTTATCGTTAAGAATGTTACCAACGTTTTGTGTAACAAATGCAGCTACAGTAATAGTTGAAGAAGGTAGTATTGATGTTTTTGAGAAGGCTAAAGGGATTATTTTTAAGAATGAAGTTGTATATAGGGCGACAACTAACGGTAAAATAATTTTTAATAAAAATGAGGGTGAGAAGGTTGGATTAGGGACTTTGATAGGACAAGTAGTAGCATCTGATAAGGCACATGAAATAGCGGAAGAATTGAATGTTATAAATAAAAGAATTGAGGAGTTAAGCAACAAGCTTAAAACACAGGAGATATTTTCAAGTGATATAGAAAAGAATCAGATTTTTATAGATGAAAAAATAGATATTTTGAGAAAAAATATTTTAGAAGGTAATTTTATTGAAATAAACCAAGTAGCAAAAGAGTTAAAATTAGATTTAGATAAACGTTCAGATTTGTTTGGTAACAATTCGTTAATAGCTAATGATTTGGACAAACTGTATGAAGTGCGTAAGAATTTACAGGACAGATTAAAAAATGCAAAAGCAAATTATTATTCAAAAAATTGCGGTTTAGTAAGTTATACTATTGATGGGTTGGAAGAAATTTATAGCTTAAAGAGTTTATCGAATTTCACTCCTGATAAGTTTAGAATTATAGAAAGGAATATACATAAAGTTAATAACGATTGGGAGGTTACTTCAGGTGAACCAATTTTTAAAATAATTGATAACTATAAATGGTACCTTGTAGTAAAACTAATGCCTGGGAGTAGTATAGATAGATTAAATGAAGGAAAAGATGTATATATAAAATTTATAGAAAAAAATGAAAAAATAAGAGGGAAAGTTTATAAAGTAAATAAAGGTAGTAATGAATACATAGTAATATTTGAATTTGATAGTTATCTATATAAGTTTTATAATGAGAGGTATATTGATGTTGAGATAATTACTGATACTTATTGTGGATTGAAAATACCTAAAAGTGCAATAGTAAAAAAAGACGGAATAGACGGAGTATATATTAAAGATATAAGTAGTATCGTAAAATTTAAACCTGTCAAAATAATAGGACAAAATGATAAATATGTAATTGTGGATGCAGGAAGTAAAATTAAAGCTGGTGATAGAGGAAAAATTGAAATAAATATTAATGGAAATTATGAAAAAAGATATACAATTTCTATTTTTGATGAAGTATTTATTAATGGTAAGAAAGTTAAAGAAGGACAGATTATAGATTAGAGGGAGGGGATTAAAATAATTAATATAAAAGCAAATTTAGAAGAAGTGTATAAAAATATTGAAGAAGCGGCTTTGAAAACTGGTAGAAGTCTAGAAGATATAACATTAATTGCTGTTACAAAAACAGTAGATGTTGATGTGATGAACGAAGCAATAAAGCTAGGAATTAATAATATAGGTGAGAGTAGAGTTCAGGAAATTTTAAGAAAGTATGATTTGATTAAAGATAGCCCTATATGGCATATGATAGGGCATTTACAAACAAACAAAGTTAAATATATTATTGATAAAATAGATTTAATTCATTCATTAGATAGGTTATCTTTAGCACAGGAACTGCACAAAAGAGCAGAGCAACATAATATTTTTGTAAATGCTCTTATTCAAGTTAATATAGCAGAGGAAGAAACAAAGTATGGACTTTATGGTGATGAAGTTATACCTTTTGTCGAAGAAATTATAAAATATCCTAAAATAAAGATAAAGGGTCTTATGACAATAGCTCCTTATACAGAAAATCCTGAAGAGGTCAGATATGTTTTTAGACAGTTAAAAGGACTTTCTGAGGAACTTAAAAAACGGGGATATCCAAATGTAGAGATGAAGTATTTATCAATGGGAATGACTAATGATTATAAAATTGCGATTGAAGAAGGTTCTAACATGGTGAGAATAGGTACAGGAATTTTTGGAGAAAGAAATTATTAGGAGGTATTATCATAATGTCAAATAAAAGTAATAAAATTATCAATAAGTTTAAATATATAATTGGTTTGGATGATTTTGAGGAAGATATAGTAGAAGATCCAATTGATCCGTTTATTGAAGAAGATTTACAGGTTAAAAAACGCGTTAACAATAGAATTGTAAGTATACATACAAATTTATCTATGAAATTAACGATTCATGAACCAAAAAAATATGAAGACGCACCTAAGATTATTGAGGACATAAAAAATAGAAAAACAGTTGTTATTAATCTAGAACATATGGATAGTGAGAGTAAAAGGCAAGTTTTTGATTTTTTAAACGGAGCAATTTATGCTTTAGAAGGGATTATTCAGAAAGTTGCAAAAGATATTTTTATTTTAGCTCCTAATAATGTAGAGATTAACGGAAATATAAAAGAACAATTGAAAAACAAAGGAATATTTCCGTGGCAAAGATAGTTAGAAGAGGTGTTGAATGTGTGGGTTTTAGAAAGATCTATAGATATATTTATAAACTTAATAGAAACATTGATTTTAGTAAGAATTTTTATGTCTTTTATAATTAGAGATTTAGGTAATCCTCTGTTTAACTTTATTTACCAAATTACAGAACCTATTTTAGCTCCTTGTAGAAATTTAATAAATAAATTAGGTATTAATACAGGTATGATAGATTTTTCGCCATTGTTAGCATTTTTATTCTTAGACTTAATCTCTTATATTTTAAGAACTATTTTATAACTAGATAGGTGATGTCATGTTTTTGAACAAAGCAAAATACTTAGAACATATTAGAGATCCAGAGCAAATAATAGTTATGAGGAAAATTTTAGATAAAATTGAAAAAGTATTAAAAAATCATGAAATTGTATATACTGACTTTTTAGATCCCTATCAAAGAAGATTAAGTCATTCAATACTTAATAGGTTTTCTGATTTAAATTATTTTGAAGAGGGTGGTCTTAAAGAGGCCGAAAGAAAATCGATTATAATATATCCATTTTATTTAATTAAGGAGGATATTGAAAATCCAATTGGTTCAATTAAGATAATTGGTAATTTTAAGAAAAAATTAAATCATAGAGACTATTTAGGTTCTATATTAGGATTAGGGATTAAAAGAGAAAAAATTGGGGACATATATTTACATGATGATTTTACGCAAATTGTATTACATAAGGATATTTTGGATTTTATTAAATTACATTTAAGTAAAGTTGGTAATCAGAATGTACAAGTTGAGGAGATAAGTTTAAATGAAATAAAACAAGGCACGATTGAATATATTGAAAAAAATGTTACTGTAAGCTCGTTAAGAGTGGATAATATTATTAGTGCAGTATACGATATTTCAAGATCAAAGTGTTTAATGTATTTTAATCAAAATAGAGTCAAAGTTAATTGGGAACCAATAAAGCAGCCATTTCATTTAGTTGATGAGACTGATATGGTTTCTGTAAAAGGTAAGGGTAGGTTTTTAATTTATAAGAATTTGGGGAAAACGAAAAAAGGAAGGTATAAATTAATAATAAAAATTTATGTTTAGTGGAGGTTTGGGTTATGTTAACACCTTTAGATATTCAAAACAAAGAATTTAGTAGAAGTATTAGAGGATATAAAGAAACAGAAGTTGATAGTTTTTTAGATGAAATTACTGTTGATTATGAAAAACTTTACAAAGAGAATATTGAGCTTAAAGATAAAATTTCTGCATTAAATGAGAGACTTGAACATTATAAAAATATTGAAAAAACGTTACAGAATACGCTAGTTGTAGCTCAAAATACTGCTGAAGAGGTTAGTTATAATGCTAAAAAAGAAGCAGAGCTTATTATAAAAGAAGCAGAAGAAAATGCAAGAAAGATTATTGAAGATGCACATAATGAAGTTGTTAAAATACAGAAAAAATATGAAGAAATTAAAAAAGAGTTATTGGTTTTTAAAACTAGGTTTAAGACTTTATTAAGTTCACAATTAGAAACGGTAGATATGTTTTTTAACGAAATTGATGAAAAATAATGAAAAATAATTGTTAATATTGACGAATTTTAGTTAATAATATATAATATCTTTAAAATTCTATATAGATAAAAACTATGAAAGGGAGAGTAGTTATTGTGGGATTTCAAGAGAGCTAGCGGTTGGTGTGAGCTAGTAATCCTGCTTTAATGAAAATCACCCTGGAGTTGACCTTCGAATTAAGTAGGGGGTTCCGGTAATCCGTTATTTAAATGAGAGACCATTTATGGTAATTTGGGTGGTAACGCGGAGTAACTTCGTCCCATTGGGATGAAGTTTTTTTGTTTATATAAACGACGGCGCATCTTAGTTAAAATAATTCGAAAATACATAGGAGGTGTTAGGATGGATTACAGTAAAACATTGAATTTACCAAAAACAGAATTTCCAATGAGAGCTAACTTACCAAAAAGAGAGCCTGATATTTTAAAAAAATGGTATGAAGAGGATATCTACAATAAAGGTCTTGAGAAGAATAAAGGTAATAAGAGTTTTATTTTACATGATGGTCCACCTTATGCAAATGGAGATATACACCTTGGTCATACTTTAAATAAGATTCTTAAGGATATAATAGTTAGATATAAAACGTTAAGAGGCTTTTATGCACCATATATTCCAGGTTGGGATACTCATGGCTTACCTATTGAATTAAGAGCGATAAAAGAGCTAGGTTTAAGTGTGAAAGAAGTTTCACCAGTTGAATTTAGAAATAAGTGTAGAGATTATGCACTAAGTCAAGTAGAAAAACAAAAAGAACAATTTAAGCGTTTAGGTGTAACAGGTGACTGGGATAATCCATACTTAACTTTAAAACCTGAATATGAAGCTCATCAGATAGAAATATTTGGAGAGATGGCTAATAAAGGATATATATATAAAGGATTAAAACCAGTTTACTGGTGTCCAAGTTGTGAAACTGCACTAGCAGAAGCTGAAATAGAATATAAAGATAAAGTATCACCATCTATTTATGTAAAATTTGAGCTTATTGATGATAAAGGTTTATTTAAAGACTACGTAGATAATTTAGAAAATGTTTATTTTGTAATTTGGACAACAACACCATGGACTTTACCTGCTAACTTAGCTATTTCTGTTGGACCAGAATTTGAATATTCTCTTGTAAAAGTTAACAATGAAGTTTATGTTATAGCTAAAGAATTGATTGAAAAGGTGACAAAAGAAATAGGCGTTGAGGAATATGAAATATTAGCTGATTTTAACGGTAAAATGCTAGAATATATGAAAACTAAGCATCCTTTTATCGAAAGAGAGTCAGTTGTTATATTAGGTGATCATGTAACATTAGATGCCGGTACTGGATGTGTTCATACAGCACCAGGACATGGTCAAGAAGACTTCTTGATTGGACAAAAATATAATCTGGGTGTATTGAATCCTGTAGATAATAAAGGACATTTTACTGATAAAGCAGGAAAATATGAAGGTTTATATTATGCAAAAGCAAACAAGGTGATACTTAATGACTTAGAAGAGAGTGGGCACTTAATTGCTAGAAATGATATTACACACTCATATCCACATTGTTGGAGATGTAAAGGTCCAGTTATATTTAGAGCTACTGAACAATGGTTTGCTTCAGTTGACGCATTTAAAAATGAAGCAATTGAGGCTGCGAAGAAAGTTGAATGGATACCTGGCTGGGGTGAAGAGAGAATTATTAATATGATTAAGGATAGAAACGATTGGTGTATCTCAAGACAGAGAATTTGGGGGGTACCAATACCTATCTTCTACTGTGAAGAATGTGGTAAGGAATTAATAAATGAAGAGACTATAGCAAAGGTTTCTTCAATTTTTAGAGAAAAAGGCTCTAATGCTTGGTATGAGATGGAAGCAAATGAATTACTTCCAGAGAATATAAAGTGTGAATGTGGATGTACTAAATTCAAAAAAGAAATGGATATAATGGATGTATGGTTTGACTCTGGTTCTAGCCATAAATCTGTTATTGAAGAATATGAAGAATTAACATATCCAGCAGATTTATATCTAGAAGGGAATGACCAATATAGAGGTTGGTTCCAGTCATCACTTTTAACGGCTATAGCTACTAAAGGAACTTCACCATATAAAAGTGTTATAACTCATGGTATGATAGTAGACGGTGAAGGTAAAAAGATGTCTAAGTCATTAGGAAATGGTGTTGATCCATTAGAAGTAATAAATAAATATGGAGCAGATATATTAAGATTATGGGTGTCATCTTCAGATTATAAGTCAGATGTAAGAATGTCAAATGAAATACTTAAGCAGATGTCTGAGGTTTACAGAAAGATTAGAAATACAGCAAGATTTATTTTAGGAAATCTATATGACTTCGAACCAGAAAAAGATGCAGTAAGTTATGATGAACTTTTAGAAATGGATAAATGGGCTTTGATAAAACTTAATAGATTGATTGAAAAAGTTACAAAGGCTTATGATAGTTATGATTTTCATGTAATTTATCATGCAATTCATAATTTCTGTGTTGTAGATATGAGTAGCTTCTATTTAGATGTATTAAAAGATAGATTATATACACTAAGAAGTGATTCAAAATCAAGAAGAGCTGCTCAAACTACAATTGATATAATTCTTAAAGCATTAGTTAAGATGATTGCGCCAATAATACCTTTTACAGCTGAAGAAATATGGCAGTTTGTTAAGGGTGAAGATGCTATTAGTATACATTTAACTGATTGGCCTGAGCCAAAAGCTGAATATTATAATGAAGCTATAGAAAGTAAATGGAATAAGATTATTTCTTATAGAGAGGATATAACAAAGGCTTTAGAAAAAGCAAGAAGCCAGAAAATAATAGGACATTCATTAAATGCTTTAGTTAAGATTTATGCTAATAGCGAAGATTACGAATTCTTAAAGAGCATAGAAGAAAAATTATCAGAGATTTTGATTGTTTCAAAGGTAGAAGTAAATGAAGATAAGGAAGTTGATGGAGACTATACAGCAGGAGAAAATAATGATATTAAAATAGTAGTTGAGCAGGCACCAGGACAAAAATGTGAGAGATGTTGGATATTTAGTGAGACAGTTGGTGAAAGTTCAGAACATCCAACAATTTGTGCAAAATGTGTGGCTAATTTAGAATAGTGAATAGAGGGTTTGTATGTAAATTGACATACAAGCCCTTTTTAAACACATAAGGAATTATAAATTGAGATTTTGCTTTTAAAAGGCTTTACATACTTGACATGAAAGTTAGAAATTATATAATAATAGAGAAAGTTATAAGTATATGCAAGCTAGGAGGAAGAAATATGAAAATTGGCATTATAGGCGCTATGGATGAAGAAATAAAGATTCTTAAAGACAAAATGAAAATAGATAAAGTTACAGAAAAGGCTAAAATGGAATTTTGTGAAGGGAAACTTAATGATAAAGATATTGTTTTAGTAAGATGTGGTATAGGAAAGGTAAATGCTGCAATTTGTACTCAGATATTAATTACATATTTTAATGTAGATTGTATTATAAATACTGGAGTTGCTGGTGCAATACATGATAGTTTGAATATTGGAGATATAGTTATTTCTACAGATGTAGTTCAGCATGATGTTGATGCAACAGGTTTTGGATACGAGTTAGGAGAAATTCCAAGATTAGACGAATATAAATTTAAAGCTGATGAAAGGTTAATAGATATAGCTAAAAAAGTAGCAGCTGAGGAACTTGTAGGACATAAGTTGTATGAAGGAAGAATACTAAGTGGAGATGTATTTGTGGCAAGTCCAGAGAAGAAAGATAAGTTATGGGAAATTTTCAAGGGCTATTGTGTCGAAATGGAAAGTGCAGCAATAGGGCAGACTTGTTACTTAAATAATATTCCTTTTGTTATTTTTAGAGCTATTTCAGATAAAGCTGATGGTTCGGCACATGTCAATTTTAACGAATTTGTTATTGAATCAGCTAAAAACTCTGCAGAAATTGTACAAAGAATTATAAGCCTCATATAACTATTATGGAGGAGTAATCATGGAATTACAATATATTGGCAAAAATCATGATGGTAAAAAAATTATAGATTTAGGTGATGGTATTAAAATTGGAGATGGAGATTTTTCAATTATTGCAGGACCATGTGCGGTTGAAAATGAAAAACAGATGGAATTAATTGGTGAAATGTTAAAGAGTTTAGAAATAAAATTGATTAGAGGTGGTGCTTTTAAACCGAGAACATCACCATATTCTTTTCAAGGCTTAGGGTTTGAGGGATTAAAAATTTTAAGAGAAATTGCTGTTAAATATAATTTAAAAGTTGTTTCTGAGATTATGGACCCTCGTGATTTAGAAAAAGCATTAGAATATATAGATATTATACAAATTGGCTCAAGGAATATGCAAAATTATTCTTTATTAAAAGAAGTAGGGAAATTAAATAAGCCTGTATTATTAAAACGAGGAATGACAGCAACAGTAAAAGAATGGTTAATGGCGGCTGAATATATTGCTTTAGAAGGTAATGATAATATTATACTATGTGAACGTGGTATTAGAACTTTTGAAAACTATACTAGAAATACGCTTGATTTGACAGTTGTGCCAATTCTGAAAACTTTAAGTAAATTACCAGTAATTGTAGATCCGAGTCATGGTACAGGTAGAAGGGATTTAGTTATTCCAATGACAAGAGGAGCTGTAGCAGTAGGAGCAGATGGTATAATGGTAGAAGTACATCCGAATCCTGCTGAAGCTTTATCTGATGGTTATCAGTCGCTTACTTTAGAACAATTGAAGATATTATGTAATGAAATTGAACAGATTAAAAAGTGTGTTAATAATTTATGATACTTAAAAAGGTAAGAACCAAAAATGGTTTTTGCCTTTTTTCTTTTTTAGATTTAAAGTAACTCCCTATAGAGTTTTACATAATATATAATAGGATATAATGATGGGAGTGGTAGTATGATGGATAAAATAAATAATTTAAATTCTGAAAATATTGATGTAAGTATAATAGAAAAAGAATGTCATAGGTATACAGATTATTTATTGTTTTTCTTTCTATTATTAGTTGAATTATGGGGTGGAGTATTCAAAAAGAATAGTCTTTTATTTTTCTATTTGTTGTTAGCTAGATATGGTCATTAATATAAGAATAAATTAGTTAAACAAGAATAATTTTGAAAAATTATTAATAAACTCTTATTGAAAAATTATAAATAATGTACAATAAAATTGGGTAAATTATTTGAAAGGAGATTATTATGCAAGAAAAAGAATTAGAAAAAAAGATACACGAGATAGCTCTGCAGCTTGAAAAGGCAAAAATAGCTGAATATGTTGATATTTTAAATAACAGAAGAAGATTATTATATATTAATTTTATTGGAGGATTAGCAAGAGGATTTGGAATGGCTGTTGGTTTTACAATATTAGGAGCATTTGTGATTTATCTATTACAGAAAATGATTTCTTGGAATTTGCCATTAATAGGTGATTTTATAGCAGATTTGGTAAAAATTGTACAAGAAAACTTGTAAGGAGGGTATGATGGACAAAAGAAGATTAGAGTATTTCAAAAAGTTACTCTTAGAAGAAAAAAATAAAATATTGGAAACAATAAGCAAAATGAATGAAAATGAGCCAAATACGTCTATGCAAGACTATTTTGACGAGCTATCAATGTATGACAATCATCCAGCGGATATTGGAACAGAGACATTTATGATGGGACAAATGATGAATCTAAAAAACAATGAACAGAATTTATTAATGCAAATCGAAGATTCATTAAATCGGATAGAAAACGGAACGTATGGAATTTGTGAAAAATGTGGTAAAAAAATAAATGAAGAAAGACTTGAGATAATACCTTATGCAAAGTTTTGCATTGAATGCGCAAATAGAGAAATTCCTTTAGAAAAAACGATGGATTATAGGCCTGTTGAAGAAGAAGTATTAGGATATCCTTTTGGAAGAAGTTATAAAGATGTAACTATAGAAGATGAAGTGGAATTTGACGGAGAAGATAGTTGGCAGGCAGTTGCTAGATTTAATGAAGTTAAAGGAGATCCATCATACAGTACAGGAGATAATCAAGGGGGATTCGATGAAAAAGAAGCAGGAATAGTAGAAGAAGTTGATAAAATATCAAATGAGTATTACAAAGGTCAGTTAAAGGATTTAAATAGAGAGGACATACCTGAAGAACAGAAAGAACAAGGTTAGGTGGACGCCTAACCTTTATTATTGGATTAGTCTTGTAAAATTGATAATAATATTTTACAATATTACATGGAACAAAATCTTCAAATTAAATAAATCAAGGAAGACTTTGTTGAAATCTATGAACGGAAATTATATTTTAATTTATTCATAAATTAATAAGGAATATAATTTCCTATGGATTATAAAAAAGTTATTGAGGAGGGGCAAATGTTTTATATAGTTACTATTATTCTTATTATGTTTGACCAATTAACTAAGCATTTAGCAGTTAAATTTTTATTGGGAAGAAGTCCAATTCCAATCATAAAAAATTATTTACAATTAAACTATGTTGAGAATTTTGGTGCAGCTTTTGGTATTTTGCAAAATAAACAATTATTTTTTATTTTCATTACTATTTCAGTACTAATTGGAATTATTATTTATGTCAAGAAATATACTAATCTTAGTAAACCAATGAAAATAGCTTTGACAATACTTTTTTCTGGTGCTCTAGGAAATCTTATAGACAGATTGCGTTTGGGTTACGTTATAGATTTTATAGATATTAAATTTGGAAAGTTATATGATTTTCCTGTATTTAACGTAGCAGATTGTTTAGTTGTTATTTCAACTATTATTATTGCATATTTAGTTTTGTATGATAAATATGAAATAAATGCGGAAGAGTGATTTTATGGAGATTATAGAACTAATTGTAGAAGATGATATAAGTGAAAGAATAGATTCATATTTGGCAAAAAAACTAGAGGAAGTGTCTAGATCATATATTAAGAAGCTTATTAAGGATGGGAACATAAAAGTTAATGATATGCAAATAAAACCTAAATATGTAGTTAATAAAGGGGATTTAATAACTATAAAATTACCAGAGCCTGAAGAGCTTGAGTTAATACCAGAGGATTTGCCAATAGAAATAGTTTATGAAGATGAAGATGTTGCTGTAGTAAATAAACCACAAGGTATGGTAGTACATCCTGCACCAGGGAATTATAGTGGAACTTTAGTTAATGCTTTACTTTTCCATCTAGAAAGTTTATCCACGATAAATGGAGTAGTAAGACCTGGAATTGTACATAGAATTGATAAAGATACTTCTGGACTTTTAATGATAGCAAAAAATGATTTCGCTCATATGGAGCTTTCTAAACAATTAAAAGAGCATTCAATAACAAGGATATATTATGCTTTAGTAGAAGGTAATATAAAAGAAGATAGTGGTACAATAAATGCTCCAATTGGGAGGCATCCTGTAGATAGAAAAAAAATGGCTGTTACAGATAGAAATAGTAAAAATGCGATTACACATTATAAAGTATTGGAAAGATTTGGACAATATACTTTGATTGAAGCAAAGTTAGAAACAGGAAGAACACACCAAATTAGAGTACATATGTCATATATAAAACATCCATTAGTTGGCGATCCAGTGTATGGGAGTAAAAAAAATAAATTTAAACAAGAAGGTCAATTATTACATGCTAAAGTTATAGGGTTTATTCATCCTCGCACTAAAAAATATATGGAATTTGATTCTGAATTACCTGATTATTTCAATAAAGTATTAAATATATTAAGAGGAAAAAATTATAGACACAATTAAATTATTATGATATAATCAGAAAAAAATAGTATCCTTTAAATCTGCCCAGAGAGGTTGATAAGGATTTACAATTTTTTTATTAGGGATTGTTGTAACTTCTTATCAACTGGATAAGAAGTTTTTTGTTTGTTAGGAGGTGAAAGTATGAAGACGAAGGCTGTTATAATGGATGAGAAAGCTATAATTAGAGCTACAACAAGGATTGCACATGAAATTATAGAAAAAAACAAAGGAGTAGAAGACTTAGTACTTGTAGGTATTAAAACTAGAGGAATTCCTTTTGCAAAAAGATTAGCAAAGAAAATTTTTGAAATAGAGGGTAAAGAAGTTCCTGTTTTAACATTAGATATTACTTTGTATAGAGATGATTTAACTGAAATAGATGTAAATCCTGTTGTCGAAATTACTGAGTTTGAATCTGATATAACTGGTAAAATTGTCGTATTAGTTGATGACGTGCTATATACAGGTAGGACTGTAAGAGCAGCGTTAGATGCACTTGTAGATAAGGGAAGACCAAAGAAAGTACAATTAGCAGTACTTATAGATAGAGGACATAGAGAATTACCGATAAGACCAGATTTTGTTGGAAAAAATGTTCCTACATCAAAGTTAGAGGTAGTAAGCGTCAAATTTGAAGAAGTAGATGGTGTTAATAAAGTTTTAATCGTTGAAAGGTAATATAATTAAATATATTAACCTTTTAATTCAGTCCAGTGAGGCTGAAAAAGGGAGATAGAGTTATCTCCCACAATAAAAAAAGGGAGGTATTTTTATGTTCAAAAGTGTACCAGAAAGTAAGAAGGAAAAAGAAAAACTAAAAAGGCTAGGAAGAAAGGGTGTTTTAGGGCTTCAGCATGTTATTGCGATGTTTGGAGCTACAGTATTAGTGCCAATACTTACAGGCTTAAATCCAGCTGTTGCATTGTTTTCAGCAGGGGTCGGCACATTAATATTTCATTTTGTAACTAAAGGTAAAGTACCAGTTTTTCTAGGGTCTAGTTTTGCTTTTATTCCTGTAATAAATGCGGTTGCAAACCAGTATGGAGATGTTAGATATGCACAAGGTGGTATTATAGCAGCAGGTGCATTATATTTAATTCTTTCAATACTTATATATGTTTATGGAGTAGATAAGATAAAAAGCTTTTTTCCACCTGTTGTAACAGGCCCGATGATTATAGTTATTGGATTGATTTTGAGTCCTGTAGCTATACAAATGGCTTCAAAAAATTGGTTGGTAGCTTCTGTTGTAGTATTTACTGTTATAGGGGTTTCAATTTTTTCTAAAGGATTTTTCAAAGTAATACCTATATTATGTGGAGTTGTAGTTGGATATATTTTCTCAGCCATTATTGGTATAATAGATTTTAAACCTATAGTAAATGCTAGTATAATAAGCGTGCCACAATTTACATCACCTAAATTTAGTATTAGTGCTATAGCAATGATTGCTCCGATAGTTCTAGCAGTTTTTATGGAGCATATAGGAGATATAACTACTAATGGTGCAGTAGTCGGTAAAAATTTCTTTGAAGATCCAGGACTTCACAGAACACTATTAGGAGATGGTTTAGCAACTATGTTTGCAGGTTTTGTAGGTGGGCCAGCAAATACAACGTATGGTGAAAATACAAGTGTATTAGCTGTAACTAGGGTATATGACCCATCAATTTTAAGGCTTGCAGCTTTTATAGCTATAGGATTAAGTTTTATAGGAAAGTTAGGTGCAATACTTCAAACTATACCTGAACCAGTAATGGGTGGAGTAAGTTTGATACTATTTGGTATGATTGCAAGTGTTGGAATAAGAACAATAACAAATGCAGAAGTAGATTTTTCAAGCAATAGAAATCTGATAGTATCATCTTTAATATTAGTTGCAGGAATAGGTACTGAGTTTTTAAGATCAAATCCAAGTTTTACAGGTGTTATAGGAATTAAAATAACAGATAATATACAGATAGTTGGTTTGAGTTTAGCAGCTTTAATTGGAATAATAGTAAATAAAATATTACCTGAAACTGTTGTAGAGGAGTAGCAAAATGCTACTCCTTTTTATGTGTAATATTTTTTATACAACTGGCATATAATGAAAAAGAATTTTGTAATCAACTGTTAAAAATAAATTAAAGTGGTGATTTTATGGGGATTAGGATTTTACTTTTTTTTCAAGAAATAAGCAATCCAATTTTAGATAAAATATTTATTTTTATAACTAATCTTGGCAGTGAGGCTTTTTATTTAATGTTTATTGCTTATATTTATTGGTGTATAAATAAAAAATTTGGAATAAAACTTTTTTCTGTGTTAGCTGTATCAATTTATAGTAATAATTTATTGAAGGTAATATTTCATACAGGCAGACCATTTTTACATAGTGAAATCCAAACACCCTATATACAATCTGCACCAGGAAATTCATTCCCTAGTGGACATACGCAAGGCTCTACTACATTTTGGTATTATATGATGAAAAAAGTTAGAAAAAAAATCATTTATATTATTGGATGGATTGTAATTATTTTAGTTGGTATTTCAAGGCTTTATTTGCGAGTACATTGGCCTATAGATGTAATCGGAGGATTAATATTAGGGATTTTAATTGTTTGGTTATTTCAATCAATATTAGATTATTTAAAAAAGCATGATAGTAAGCTAATAAATATAGGATTAATTACAATGTTAGTTTTGATGCATTTTTTTGCAATAACAGAAAGCAATATAAAAATGACGGCTTTACTTTCTGGTACTTTACTGGGTAGTTTTTTAGAAACTAAATACATAAATTTTAATGAATACAATTCATTTTTAAATCAGTTAGTAAAATATTTAATTGGACTTTTGTCTATATTGTTAATTAGAAGCTTATTTTTCACAATACTACCTATGAATATTTATTTTGTGTATTTAGGACACTTTATACTTGGAATATGTTTAACATTAGTGGTGCCATTATTATTTGTTATATTAGGGTTGGCTAGAAAAAAAGGATAGAATTTTATTCTACCCTTTTAATTTTATTTATTTCTTCAATTTTAGGCGTTACATATAAAGTATTATTATTTACATAAATCACCATACCTGGTTTAGAACCTTTTGGTTTTTTGACATATTTTCTCTCTGTATAATCAACAGGTACATTGCTTGACATTTTACCTTTACTATAATAAGCAGCTAATAAAGCAGCTTCTAAAATAGTTTCTTCTGGCACATTTTCTCCTTTAGATTTAACAATAACATGTGATCCAGGAATATCTTTTGTGTGAAGCCAAATATCATTTTTTTCAGCAAATTTTAAAGTTAAATAATCATTTTGTTTATTATTTTTACCTACATAGATATCATAGCCATCTGAAGAAATAAAATGATAAGGCTTAGATATAATTTTATTTGACTTTTTATTATTTTTATTACTACCTTTAATATATCCTTCTTTTATCAATTCATCTCTGATTTCTTCTAATTCATGGATATTAGAAGAATTCTCCATGCAAACTATGATGTTTTCTAAATATTTAATTTCTTCTTCAGCTTTATATATTTGTTCTTGTAAAGTTTTTTCTGCAACTTTAAGCTTATTATATCTTTTATAATATTTTTGCGCATTCTGTGCAGGAGTTAATTTAGGGTCTAATTTTATCTTTACTATTGAATAGTCTGGAGAATAGAAGTTTTCTAGCTCTACTTCATTTTGACCTTTTTCTATTCTATATATATTAGCTGTAATTAAATCGCCATAGATTTTGTATTTATCTTTAGATTTAGCTTCAAGTAATTCTTCTTTCAGCTTCGCAAGTTTAGTTATATTTCTTTCTAGTTTAGTATTTATAACTTTTCTAAGGTCACTAGATTTTTGTTTTAACCTATCTAATTTATCTCTAGTTAAATAGAATTCTTCTAAGGTTTGACTAATAGAAGAAAAATTTTTCTTTGTTAAATTTTTATATTGTGTTATATCGATAGATGAAAAAGCAACAACTTTATCTTTTTTGGTATCAATAATGATATTTGGAGTGAAGATATCTTTCTTTACTAAATCCATGATATACATGAATTCTCTTAACAGATTATTTATTTGAATTTCATCTAATTCACCTATTTTTGTACTGTCATCAATTTTAGCTCTATAACATATTTCTTTTGCGATTAATGGGCTTATTCCCATATAGTTTTTATATAAAAATTTGTAAGTTAATTCTCCTAGATTATTATTATTAATATTTTGTATAAAAGATTTTTCATCTATAGAAATTGGATTAATCTTATCTTGAGAAGGTGCTTGTGTATACTCGCAACCAGGCAGTACAATTCTTTTTGAGCTTATATCTGCACTAATCCTTTTAATTGCATCAATGATTCTATTGTTGTTTTTATCTACTAAAATGATATTACTATGTCTTCCCATTATTTCAACAATAAGTTGTTTTACTGACTTTACACCTAATTCATCTAAAGACTCTACTTCTATAACAATTATTCTTTCTAAAAAAGGCTGATAAATATTAATAATTCTTCCACTATGAAGATGTTTTCTAAGAAGCATACAAAACATAGGAGGATTAATAGGATTTTGCTTTGTGTGCTGAGTCAAATAGATTCTAGGATTATTACTGCTAGCTGAAATCAATAGTTTATAGTTTTTACTACTTCTAATATTTATTAGGATTTCATCTTTTTCAGGTTGATATATTTTATCAATTTTTCCAAAAAGAATTGTTTGTTTTAACTCGTTAATAATTGCTTTTATTACGATACCGTCTAGAGCCATATCAATTCCTCCACTTTATATGATAATATAAAGTATAACATTAAAAAAACTAAATATCAAAGTTTGCAATGTATAAGATTAATTTATTTAAATCGAAGATTTTGTTCTATTAAATTATTGTAACAATTTAAAGGTAAAAAGTCGAATTAGTAATATAATAATAATAGACTGCGGATTGTGTATGGAGGGATATTTATGCTTGAATTCACAAAAATGCATGGACTAGGGAATGATTTTATTATATTTGACAGTACGAAGCAAGAGTTACCAAACCATAATGAATTAGCAAAAAAGGTTTGTGATAGACATTTTGGAATAGGTGCAGATGGAATGATAGTAGTAGAACATTCGTCTAATTCAGATATTAAGATGCTTTTTTACAATGCTGATGGTTCGCAAGCTCCAATGTGTGGAAATGGTATTAGATGTTTTGCTAAATATGTTTTTGATAAAAGGCTAGTTACAAATAAGGAATTTGATGTTGAGACATTAGCAGGAATAATGAGACCTAGAATTACATCATCTGAAGAGAAAATTAGCTTTGTGGAAGTAAATTTAGGAAAAGCTTACTTTTCATCCAAAATAATACATGCGAATACTGATAAAGAAAAAATATTAAATGAAAGTATTGAAATTGATGGCGATACTTTTAGAATTTCAGCAGTTGTGGTTGGTAGTGTTCATGCTGTTATATTTGTCGATGATCTAGATAAAATAGATATAAATGCTATAGGCTACAAAATAGAAAATCATCAGTTGTTTCCAAACAAGATCAATGTAAATTTTTGCAAAATAAT
This sequence comes from Caloranaerobacter ferrireducens, assembly GCF_001730685.1. Lineage (NCBI taxonomy): Bacteria > Bacillati > Bacillota > Tissierellia > Tissierellales > Thermohalobacteraceae > Caloranaerobacter > Caloranaerobacter ferrireducens. The sequence goes on from NZ_MDJR01000003.1 coordinate 196,276, forward strand.
TGATGATGCTAATTTACAGGTATTAACTTGGGAAAGAGGAGTAGGACAAACACTTGCTTGTGGAACTGGTGCTGCATCTGCAGCTGTTATAAGTAATATATTACATAATACTTCTAAGAAAGTTAATGTTCATTTGTTAGGTGGTACAGTTGAAATAGAACAAAGGGACAATGAAGTTTTCATGACTGGTCCAGCTGAAGTTATTTGTCAAGGAGTTTATTATGAGAAGTAGTAATTGATATAGATTGACAACAGTGTAATTTATGGTAAAATTGATTATAATAACTTAGGAGGATGATACAGTGATTAAAAGCATGACTGGCTTTGGACGAGGTGAGAGTAGAGATAACGTAAGGCATTTTGTTGTAGAAATAAAATCAGTAAATCATAGATATAATGATATAATAATAAAAATGCCTAAACATTTGAATTATATAGAAGATAGAATAAGAAAGCATATAAAAAGTAAGATAAGTAGAGGAAGGATTGAAGTTTACATAAATTTAGAATATATAGATGAAAGTGGAATAAAAGTACAAGTCGATTTGCCTTTAGCGAAGTCATATAAAGAAGCAGTTGAAAACCTTAATGAGAAATTGTATATAAATGATAAAATAACAATTGATTTAATAGCTAAATTTCCAGATGTGATAAGAGTTGAAAAGAAAGAAGATGATGAAGATGAAGTTTGGTCTTGTTTGAAATATGGTCTTGAAGAAGCTCTTAATAAATTAATTGAAATGAGAATTCGAGAAGGTCAAGAGCTAGCTAAAGATATAAGGTTAAGAGCGAAAAATATTATAGATATAGTAAAAACTATAGAGGCTAGAAGTCCTGAAGTTGTTTTAGAATATAGAAATAAATTAAAAAATAGAATAGAAGAGTTGTTAGGAGATAGTTATGAGTTAGATGAAAGTAGACTTGCAAATGAAGTGGCTTTTTTTGCGGATAAAAGCAATATAGATGAAGAAATAGTAAGGCTTTATAGTCATGTTAATCAATTGGTTTCGACACTTGATGCAGATGTGCCAGTTGGTAGAAGATTAGATTTTTTAATTCAGGAGATGAATAGAGAAGCTAATACTATAGGGTCAAAAGCTTCTGATATTGTTATAACAAACAAAGTAGTAGAATTAAAAAGTGAAATTGAGAAAATAAGAGAACAAATTCAGAATATCGAGTAGAGGAGGATTTTTATGAGTATTACGTTAATAAATATAGGATTTGGAAATATAGTTTCAGCTAATAGAATTGTTGCAATTGTAAGTCCTGAATCAGCTCCAATTAAGAGAATAATACAGGAAGCTAGAGAAAGAGGAATGCTTATTGACGCAACTTATGGAAGAAGGACTAGAGCTGTAATTATTACAGATTCTGATCATATAATTTTATCTGCTGTTCAGCCAGAAACAGTTGCTCATAGACTAGAAAATAGAGAGGCACATGATGTAGATTCGATTAAGGAATAGAGAGGAGTAGACTATGAGTAAGGGATTATTGATAGTTATATCTGGACCTTCAGGAGCTGGAAAAGGTACTATATGTAAAGAGTTGTTAAGACGTAATAAGGATATAAATCTGTCTATATCAGCTACAACTAGAAAGCCGAGAAATGGCGAAATTGATGGAGTGAACTATTTTTTTATTACAAAAGAAGACTTTGAAGAAATGATTAGAAAAGAAGAATTTTTGGAATATGCGAATGTTTATGGGAATTATTATGGTACACCTAAAAAATTTGTATTAGATAAATTAGATGAGGGTAAAGATGTATTGCTAGAGATTGATATACAAGGTGCTTTGTCAGTAAAAAAGATATATCCTGATGGAGTTTTTATATTTATTTTACCACCTTCAATGGAAGAGTTAAGACAGAGGATTGAAAAAAGAGGTACAGAAACAGAAGAGTCTTTGAAAACTAGATTTAATAGTGCATATAAGGAGATAGCATATGTAAATGAATATGAGTATGCTGTTGTAAATGATGAAGTAGATAATGCTGTTTCAAAAATAGAATTTATAATTGAGGCAGAAAAATGTAAAGTCAAAAGACTTGGAGAAATAATAAAAAAATATGAGGAGGTATAGTATGTTATATCCTTCAGTTAATGACTTATTAAAGAAAGTAGACAGTAGATATACTTTAGTAATGATGATATCAAAAAGAGCAAGACAAATTGTAGATGGTGATGAACCATTAGTAAATACAGATTCGAATAAGCCGGTTACAATTGCTGTTCATGAAATTTATCAAGACAAAGTTGAATATTCAAGACCAGATATAAAGGGCATTAAATAACGGAGGGATGATATTGCTTTCGAATATTAATGTAGTTTTAGGTGTAACAGGTGGAATAGCAGCTTATAAAGCTGTAGATGTGGTTAGTAGATTGAAAAAATTAGGTGCAAATGTAGATGTAATTATGACAAAATCAGCTACGAAATTTGTTACACCTTTAACATTTCAATCATTATCACAGAATTTTGTAACTGTTGATATGTTTGCTGAACCAAAAAAATGGGAAGTTGAGCATATTTCATTAGCACAGAAAGCCGATATTTTTTTGGTAGCTCCTGCTACTGCTAATGTTATAGGTAAAGTAGCTAATGGGATTGCTGACGATATGTTAACTACGACTATTATGGCTACTAGGGCAAAAGTAATTTTTGCACCGGCTATGAATACAAATATGTATAGAAATCCAATATTTAAAGAGAATATGGAAAAATTGAAAAGCCTAGGTTATGAGTTTATTAAACCTGCTTCAGGAAGATTAGCATGTGGAGATTATGGTGAAGGTAAAATGGCAGAGCCTGCAGATATTGTCGAATATATAAAAATGCATTTTGCAAAGAAGACCTTATTAGATAAGAAAGTTATTGTAACAGCAGGACCTACTATTGAGAGAATAGATCCTGTTAGATATATAACTAATTTTTCAAGTGGTAAAATGGGATATGCTGTAGCTATTGAAGCTAAGAGAAGGGGAGCAGATGTAATTCTTATAAGTGGACCAACTAATTTGGACAAACCAGAAGGTATTAAAGTAGTAAGTATAAATACAACGATGGAGATGTTAAAAGCAGTTGAAGAGTATTTTGATGAGACTGATGTATTAATAAAAGCAGCAGCTCCATTAGATTATAGACCAGAAGTTGTGAGTGATAAAAAGATAAAAAAACAAGATGGAAGTCTTAATATTAAATTTGTTAGAAATCCGGATATCTTAGCTCATTTTGGTAAGCTAAAGAAAAAACAGATATTGGTAGGATTTGCTGCAGAAACAAATGATGTAATAGAAAATGCTATAAAGAAAATAAAAATTAAAAATTTAGATTTTATTGTAGCTAATGATGTTACAATGAAAAATGCAGGTTTTAGAAGTAATACTAACATTGCTACAATAATTGATAAGGAAGGTCATACATATAACTATCCACAGATGTCAAAAGAAGAATTAGCAAAAATAATTCTTGATAAAGTAGAAGAATTGTTGTCATGATATGTATTTAAGCTAGGTATTAGCTGAAAGCTATTTATCTAGCTTTTATCCATTATATTATTTATATATTTTCTTTTATTTTCTTTTTTTGAAAGGTTGATTATATGCATAAAAACAAATATGCTTTAATTGTGGTTGATAATACAAGTGCAAATACTGATAAAGTATTTACTTATGTCATTCCTGAAGAAATAATTAACTATGTAGAAGTAGGAAAAAGAGTTTTGGTACCTTTTGGTAAAGGCAATAGGTTATTAGAGGGACTAGTAATTGAGATAGTAGACGATATAGATTTTATTCCTAATAAATTGAAATCAATTAAGAAAGTAATTGATGATACGCCAATAATCTCAAAGAAGCTTATAGAACTTGGATTATGGATGAAGGATAAATATCTAGCTCAGTATATAGAAGTATTTAAGACAATAACTCCAACTGGTATTAGTAATAAAGTTATAAAATATATTAAAATTACAGAAAAATGTAAATATGCTTATAAAGGGAGCTTAGATGAAAAACAGAAAAAAATAATTGAATATTTATTTGAGTTAAAAGAATGTGAATTAAGTAAGTTAAAAGCTGACCTGCGTATAAAAAATATTAATATACATATAAAAGCATTAGAAGATAAAGGACTAATAGAATTATTTGATAAAATCAATACTGGTATAGGTAAGAAATATGAAAAGTTTGTAAAAAGGATTTTTGATAAAGATAAAACTACGGAAATAATAGATTCTTTAAGTAAGAATGCAGTTAAGCAAATTGAAGTAATAAAAATACTAAATGATGTAGAGTATATAAAATTGAAAGAATTAATGCTAAAGGCTAACTGCAGTTATTCTACTATTAAATCTTTATATTCAAAAGGACTAATTGAAATATTGGATATTAATGTCGATAGAAGTCCAATTAAAGAATATATTCCACCTTACAAGAAGGTAAGTTTAACTGAGTATCAGAAATTATGCTTAGATACTATTATTAATGATATATCTAAAGGTAATATAAATAAATTTTTGATACACGGCGTTACTGGTAGTGGAAAAACTGAGGTCTATTTGCAACTGATTGAGAAAATGCTAAGTCAAGATAAAGATTCAATTGTTTTAGTGCCAGAAATTTCTTTAACACCGCAAACTGTAGAGAGATTTGTAGGTAGATTTGGAAATAAGGTAGCAATTTTGCATAGTAGACTTTCTATTGGAGAAAGGTATGATGAGTGGAGAAAGATTAAGGAAGGTAAGGTTAAGATAGTTGTAGGAGCTAGGTCAGCTGTATTTGCACCTTTTAATAACTTAGGGTTAATAATTATTGATGAGGAGCATGAAAATAGTTATAAATCTAGTATGAATCCAAAGTATAGTGCTATAGAAGTAGCAGAGAAAAGATGTGATTTAGAAAATGCTGCTTTAGTTTTAGGGTCTGCGACTCCTTCGATTGAAACTTATTACAGAGCTAAAAATGGTGATCTTAAGCTGCTAGAGATGCCTACTAGAGTAAACAAAACTAAAATGCCAAGTATTGAAATTGTTGATATGAAGAAAGAGCTTGAAAAAGGTAATAAATCGATACTCAGTGAGGCTTTATTTAAGGCAATAAAAGACAATCTGCATAATAAAAAACAAACGATTTTGTTTTTGAACAGAAGAGGGTTTTCAACTTTTATATCTTGTAGAAAATGTGGGTATGTTGTTAAATGTTCAGAATGTGATATTTCAATGACTTATCATTTAGATAATAATGTTTTAAAGTGCCATTATTGTGGATTATCTGTTAAACCGCCAATTACTTGTCCTGAGTGTGGCAGTAGATATATAAAATACTTTGGAATAGGAACACAAAAAGTTGAAGAATATATTAAAAAAATATTTCCATCAGCTAAAGTGGCTAGGATGGATGTTGATAATACAACTAAAAAAGGTAGCCATGAAAGAATTTTAAATGATGTGAAAAACGGAGAAGTAGATATTTTAATAGGAACACAAATGATTTCGAAAGGGTTAGATTTTCCAAATGTAACTTTAGTTGGGATAATAGCTGCAGATATAAGTTTAAATTTGCCAGATTTTAGAGCATCAGAAAGGACTTTTCAATTAGTTACTCAGGTGAGCGGTAGAGCAGGTAGGGGTGATGTAGAGGGTAAAGTTATATTACAGACTTATGAACCTGAGCACTATAGTATTTTGGCATCAAAAGAACATAATTATAAGAAGTTTTATGACATGGAAATAAAAATAAGAAAAGAATTTAATTATCCACCTTATACAAGTATTATAAATATTGTATTAGGGAGTAAGGATGAGATTAAACTTAAAGAAGTATCTAAAGAGTTTTATTTTTGCTTAGTAAATGCATTGGAGAGAAGTTTTAGGAAAGTACGAGATGATTTAATCTTAGGTCCAAATCCAGCACCAATTTATAAAATAAGAAATAACTATCGTTATCAAATTATGATAAAATGTAGAGATGAAGAAATACAAATTGTTAAGAAAATACTTAAAGATCTAGTTATTAATAAAAAAAATGATAAGAAATTTAGGAATATAAAAATTAGTATTGATATAAATCCAACAAGTATAATTTAGGAGGGTGATATTATGGCAATTCGTCAATTAAGATATATAGGTGACCCAATCCTTAGAAAAAAGTCAAGAGAAGTAGCCAAAATTGATGAGAGAATAAAAGTATTATTAGATGATATGTTAGAAACAATGTATAAAAATGAAGGAGTAGGGTTGGCAGCACCGCAGGTAGGAATTTTAAAAAGAGTAGTTGTTATAGATATTGGTGAAGGGCCTATTAAATTAATCAATCCAGAAATTATATCAATGGAAGGTGAAGTTATCGATGTAGAAGGATGCTTAAGTGTTCCAGGAGAATCTGGAGAAGTTAAAAGACCTAATAAAGTTAAAGTTAAATATTTAGATGAGAACGGAAAAGAGTTAATGATTGAAGGAACAGGTCTTTTAGCTAGAGCTTTATGTCATGAAATAGATCATTTAAATGGTGTTTTATTTGTTGATAAAGTTATCCAAAAAAACAGATAGAGGTGTTAGTATGAAAGTGGTTTTTATGGGAACTCCAGATTTTGCAGTACCTACACTTAAAAGGATACATGAAAGTAAATATAATATACCTTTGGTAATTACTCAACCAGACAGACCTAAAGGCAGAGGAAAAAAACTAGCTTCTCCTCCAGTTAAGGTAGAAGCTGAAAAGTTAGGAATTAAAGTGTTTCAGCCAGAAAATGTAAATACAAAAGAGACTATTGAGTTATTGGAAAGTATATCACCAGATGTGATAGTGGTTGTAGCATATGGGCAAATTCTAAAAGAAGAAATCTTGAATTTACCTAAATATGGGTGCATTAATGTACATGCTTCACTACTACCGTATTATAGAGGAGCTGCACCAATAAACTGGGCAATTATTAATGGAGAAAAGAAAACGGGAATAACAACTATGTATATGGATAAAGGATTAGATACAGGTGATATGCTTCTTAAAAAAGAAATTTTAATAGGGGAAAACGAAACAGCAGGTCAGTTACATGATAGATTGAAGGAAATTGGAGCAGAATTACTTGTAGAGACTTTACATTATATTGAAAAGGGGCAAATAGAAAGGACCCCACAGGATAATAGTATAGCTACCTATGCTCCAATTTTAAATAAATCTATTGGGAATATAAATTGGGAAAAAACAGCTGTTGAAATTCATAATCTAGTAAGAGGCTTAAATCCTTGGCCTTGTGCCTATTTTGAATATAATAGCATGAAAGTCAAAGTTTTTGTTACAGAAGTTTGTAAAGAAACTAAAGAAGGTAATATAGGTCAAGTTGTGAAAGTTAATAATGAAGGAATTTATGTTAGTACAGCTAAAGATTGCTTAGTTATAAAAGAACTGCAATTTCCAAATAAGAAAAGAATGAAGGTTTCAGAGTATCTAAAGGGTAATGAATTTCCTACAGGTATAATATTAAAATAATTTGGAAGTGAATTACATGAAAAAGGATAAGTTTAGTTTTATATGCACATTATCAATATTATTTATAACTTTAATATTAATAATTTATTTTGGTTTTTACCTGGCATTTAGCAATTCAATTGATATATCAAGAATGGTATTGTTGATTGTTTCAATTATTTTAATATTTTTTACTTTTAATATTTTAATAGGGATATTATTGATCTATATTTTAACTACTGGTAAAAACTTATCGAATATAAGTTACCAATATCTAAAAAAAATGAATAAAGCTTTATTTCCAATTCTAGTTTTTATAGCTAAAGTATTTAAATTGGATAAGGATAGTATTAGAAGAGTTTTTGCAGATATAAATAATTTATTAGTAAAGACAAAGAATATTAATATAAATAGTGAAGATATTCTTATTCTTATACCGCATTGTTTACAAAGTTCAGATTGTAAGTATAAAATTACACATGATATAAATAATTGTAGAATGTGTGGTAGATGTGATATAAGTGATATATTAAAATTAAGTAGAGAATATAATGTAAAAACAGTTGTTGCTACTGGTGGAACTTTAGCTAGAGAATGGATTAAAAAGAATAGACCAAAAGCAATTATTGCTGTAGCCTGTGAAAGAGATTTAGCAAGTGGGATTAATGATGTAAGAAAAATACCGGTAATAGGAGTTATTAATAAAAGACCTAATGGACCTTGTTTTGATACTAGGGTTAATATAAAAAGATTAGAAGAAGCTATAAAATTTTATCTTAAGGAGGTTTAAAAATGTATCATTATGGATACTATGGAATAGATCCAACTTTTATATTAGTGTTACCTGCAATAATATTTGCTATGTATGCTCAAGCTAAAGTCCAAACAACTTTTAATAAGTATCTTAGTGTAGGGAATATTTCGGGATATACTGGAGCGCAAGTTGCAAGAATGATACTTGATAGAAATGGTCTTTATGATGTAAGAATTGAACTAATCGGAGGAAGACTCACTGATCATTATGACCCGAGAAATAAAGTTCTAAGACTTTCAAGAGAGGTTTATAGTGGAACATCGGTTGCTTCGATAGGAGTAGCTGCACATGAAGTTGGTCATGCAATACAACATGCAAATGGATATTTTCCATTAATTCTAAGAAACAACATTGCACCTGTGGCAAGTTTTGGAGCTAGATTTGTTTGGATATTAGTTTTTGCTGGATTTATTTTACATGCATATGGTTTGATTCAATTAGGGATATTACTTTATTTAGCGGTAGTAGCTTTTCAGATTATTACACTGCCTGTTGAGTTTAATGCAAGTCATAGAGCTCTTGTTCAGCTTCAAAATGGTATAATAACTTATGAAGAAGCAAGTCCAGTTAAAAAGGTTTTAAGAGCCGCGGCTTTAACATATGTTGCTGCTACACTAGTTGCAATTGGTCAGTTATTGAGATTGATAATATTAAGTAATAGACGAGATTAAAGGGGACAGCCCCTTTATTTTTTTGATGGAGGGAAAATACATTATGAAAAATTCAAGAGAAATTGCCTTGAAAATACTGTATGAAGTAGATGTGAAAAAAGCCTACTCTAGTATATCGGTAAATAAGAATTTGAGATCAAATATAAATGAACTAGATGAATTGTTTATTAGAGAATTAGTATATGGTGTATTAGAGAATTTAATATTTATAGATTGGATTATTAAAAAATATTCAAAAATTAGATTTAGTAAAATATCACCGATAGTGAAAGAAATTTTAAGAATGGGAATTTATCAGATAATTTTTATGGATAAAGTGCCAGATAGTGCTGCATGTAATGAATCAGTTAAGTTAGCGAAAAAATATAGCCATAAGGGAACTATTGGTTTTGTTAATGGAGTGTTGCGTACTATTTCTCGAAATAAAAATAATATTGAAATTCCTAATAAAGAGTTAGAGCCCATAAAATATCTTTCAATAAAATATTCACATCCAGAATGGATGATTAAAAGATGGGTTGAAGAATTTGGTTTTGAGTTTACTGAAGCACTATGTATGGCTAATAATAAAAAGCCTAAGTTAAATATAAGAGTAAACACATTAAAAATTAGTAGAGATGAACTTATGAAAAAATTCAATAATAAGGGTTTGGAAGTTTATGAGACTAAATATGCAGACGATGGGATAATAGTTGAAAATCCTATCAGAATCACTGATACAGAAGAATTCAATAAAGGGTATTTTCAAATTCAAGACGAAAGTTCAATGCTTGTAGGGCAGATACTGAATCCTAAAGAAGATAGTTTAGTTTTAGATGTGTGTAGTGCACCTGGAGGCAAAACTACCCATATAGCTCAGAAGATGAATAACAAAGGCAAAATTATTGCTAGAGATATACATGAACATAAACTTAAGTTAGTTGAGCAAAATGCAAAAAGGTTAGGCATCGATATTATTAATACGGAAGTTTTTGATGCTTTAGTGTTAGATACTGACTTAGTAGGAAAAATAGATTACTGTGTAGTAGATGCTCCATGCTCTGGATTTGGGTTAATAAGAAGAAAGCCAGAAATAAAATATAATAGAACTTTAGAAGATATAAAAGAGATTAATGAGATACAGTATAGTATTCTTAAAAATAGTAGCCGTTATTTGAAACAAAATGGTATTTTAGTATATAGTACATGTACAATAGAAAAAGAAGAAAATATAAGACTAATTAACAGATTTTTATCAGAAAATCCGATGTATAGACTTGTTCCAATAGAAGAAATTAAGTGCGATGATATAAAAATTAGCAGTAAAAATGGATATATTGAACTTTTTCCAAATATCCATGGAACAGATGGATTTTTTATTGCAAAATTGATTAAAATTTACTAGTAATCACTATACGATTAAATATGCTATAATAAAAAGATGGAGAGTAAAATTAGGAGGGATTTTTTGGATAAAAAAGATTTAAAATCTTTAACATTAGATGAATTAAAGAATTTATTTGAAAGTATTGGAGAAAAATCTTTTAGAGGCAAGCAAGCTTTCAAATGGATTCATCAGAGAATGATAAATTCAATAAACGATATAACTGAGTTTTCCAAAACATTAAAGGACAAGCTAAATTATGAATATAAAATAACTAAATTGCAAATAGTTAAAAGATTTGATTCAAAAATTGATGAAACAAAAAAATATCTTTTTTTACTTGAAGATGGTAATATAATAGAAAGTGTTATGATGAAGTATAAACATGGAATATCTGTTTGTATTTCTACACAAGTTGGTTGTAAGATGGGATGTTCGTTTTGTGCTTCCACAAAAGGTGGTTTTGTACGAAATCTTACACCAGGTGAGATTGTTGATCAAGTATATCAGATACAAAAGGACTTAGATGTTAAAGTAAGTAACATAGTTTTAATGGGAAGTGGGGAACCTTTGGATAATTTTGATAATGTAATAAAGTTTTTGGAGCTTATACATTGTAAAAGCGGACAAAACTTAGGATATAGACATATTACTCTTTCTACCTGTGGAATAGTACCTAAGATTTATGAGTTAGCGAATCTTAAGATACCTATTACATTATCAATATCATTACATTCGGCATTTGATAATGAAAGAAGAAAAATTATGCCAATAGCTAATAAATATACAATTAAAGATATATTAGATGCTTGTAAGTATTATGTTAGTAAAACAAATAGAAGAATTACTTTTGAATATACATTGATTAATGGTGTAAACGATTCTGTAAGGCATGCTAATGAGTTGACTAAATTACTATCAGGTATCTTATGCCATGTGAATTTAATACCATTAAATCCAATAAAAGAGGCTAATTTCAAGACTTCAAAAGATGCAAATGTGTTAAAATTCAAAGAGATACTTGAAAGTAGAAATATAAATACTACTATTAGGAGAGAAATGGGTGGAGATATTAATGCAGCTTGTGGTCAGTTAAGAAGAGATTATATGAATAAAGTATAAAGACAATTATTTTATTACACACAAAAATATAAGATTTTGTTTTTAAAAGTGAGGGGATAATATGGATGTTGGTTTTTGCACTGATACAGGTATAGTAAGAGAGATTAATCAAGATTCATACTATTGTTCCGATATTGATGAGTTACCGTTATTTGTTGTAGCTGATGGTATGGGTGGTCAAAATGCAGGTGAGGTTGCCAGTATGCTTGCAATAAGTACGGTAAAAGAGGTATTATATGAATTTAAAGATAAACTATTAAACAATGAAATTGAGATACCTTATTTTATTAATTTAGCTTTATCAAAAGCAAATTATAGAATTTACAAACAATCTTTAGAAAATGAAAAGTTTTCAGGTATGGGAACAACTATTACGTTGGCTTTTATTAAAAATAACAAAATATATATTGGTCATGTTGGAGATAGTAGAGCTTATTTGATTAGAAAAAATGATTTAATCCAGCTAACACAAGACCATTCTTTAGTAGCTGAGTTGGTTAGAAATGGAAGTATAACGGAAGAAGAAGCGATTAATCATCCGCAAAAAAATATTATAACTAGAGCTATAGGTACAGAAGAAGAAGTAAAGATTGATATAATTAGTAGAGATATTTTAAGTGGAGATATTATTATTTTATGTACTGATGGTTTATCAAATATGGTTAGTAATAAAGATATTTTGAGAGTAATGTTATTATCAGAGAATATGCAGGAAGCTTGTGACAAATTAACACATATAGCAAATGAACACGGTGGTTTCGATAATACTACAGTATTAGCAATAAGAATTGAATAGAAAAGAGGTGAGAATAGTGAAAGGTAAGCTTTTGGGAGATAGATATGAAATAGTTGAGAAAATTGGTAGTGGAGGTATGGCTTTAGTATATAAAGCTAAGTGTAGATTATTGAATAGATATGTCGCAGTAAAAGTATTAAGAACTGAATTTATAAATAATGAAGAATTTATTAATAAGTTTAGAAGAGAATCGCAAGCAGCTGCAAGTCTTTCACACCCTAATATTGTAAATATTTATGATGTAGGTGTAGAGGATGATATATATTATATAGTTATGGAGTATGTAAAAGGTAAAACATTAAAAGAACTTATTAGAGAAAAAGGGAAATTAAGTTATGAAGAAACTATTGATATAGCTATACAGATAGCTAGAGCATTAAGCCATGCTCATAAAAATCATATAGTTCATCGAGATATAAAACCTCATAATATTTTAGTGTCTGAAGATGGAAAAATCAAAGTTACAGATTTTGGAATAGCTAAAGCAGCTACTACTTCTACAGTTACTAATACTAGTAATGTAATTGGTTCTGTTCATTATTTCTCACCTGAGCAAGCAAGAGGAGGATATACAAATGAAAAATCAGACATATATTCTTTAGGTATAGTAATGTATGAAATGGTTACAGGCAGGGTGCCTTTTGAAGGCGATAGTCCTATTTCAGTTGCTATTAAGCATATACAAGAAGATATTGTTACTCCAAGACAATTTGTTCAGACTATTCCAGAAAGTTTAGAAAAAATCATTTTAAAATGTGTTGAAAAGGACCAAAGTTTGAGATACGATAGTGCTGAAGAATTATTAAAGGATCTTGAAAAAGCTAAAGAATCAAGAGATGGAAGTTATATAGAAATTAATAATTTTGATGATTCACCTACACGAGTAATTCCAGTGATAAAGGATGATATGCTTATGGATAAAAGAAGTAATAACAAGAATAAAAATAAAAATAAAAATAAAAAGAATAAGAATAAGTCAAATAAAGTAATAACAATTTTTGCGATATTATTAGCATTAATCTTTACTACTGCTTTAGCTGTAGGTTTTTTATACATTAAAGATTATTTGTTTGTTGAAGAAGTGGATGTACCTTTAATTATTGGTTTGCATGAGGATGTTGCAAAGCAGAAGATTGAAAGTTTAGGTCTAAAGTTTGTTGTTAAGAAAAGAGTTTATAATAAAGATTATAAAGAAGGATATATCATATCACAGAATATCGATCCTGAAGACAAGGTAAAAATAGGTTATCCAATAGAAGTAGTTGTAAGTAAAGGTGAGAAATTAGTAAGAGTGCCTGATTTACTTAATAAATATTCTAGTGATATTGAAGTGGCTTTAAGTGAAGTTGGTCTTAAAAAAGGTAATATTGATTATAAGTTTAGTGATATTTATCCTGAAGGGATAATAATTAGTCAAAAACCTGAACCATTATCAATGGTTCCAGAGGGTACTGAAATAGATTTTGTAATTAGTCAAGGGCCAGAAATAAGTTATGTAATTATGCCTAATCTAATTGGTTTAAATTTAGAAAATGCCAAGAGAGAAATTATATCTAAAGGATTTGTTTTAGGAGAAGTAAAATATGAGTCCAATAATGATATTCCAAAGGATTTAGTAGTATGGCAAAGCTATCCAGCAGGGGCTGAAGTTGAAGAAAATACTACAGTTGATTTAATTGTAAGTAGTGGGCCAAGCACGGCAGGACAGAATGATAATAATTTAACAGAAAATAATGAGGATATAAATGAAAAAGATCAAGTGGCTCAGGATGAACAAGATAATATACAAGAGCAAGAAAAAGTTTTGCAGTTAATTATTCCTCTTCCACAAGATAGGGAAAAAGTAGAAGTGAAAATATATAAGATACAAGGACAATCTAAAGAGGTTATATATAATAAAGTTCATGAAACCAAAGAAGAGCGAATATCTGTAACTATTTCAGGAAAAGGTGAGGTTAAATATGAAATATATTATGATGGAGAATTTTATGAACAGAAAGTTATTAACTTCTAAGGAGGTTAGTTAATGCTAGAAGGGATAATTATTAAAGGAATAGGAGGTTTTTATTACGTAAAGGTTGATAATAAAGTATATGAATGTAGAGCTAGAGGGGTTTTTAGAAAAAAGAAAATTACTCCATTAGTAGGGGATAGAGTAAGAATAAGAATTTCACGTGAAGATAATACAGGTTTTATTGAAGAAATTTTTGAAAGAAAAACTGAGTTATTTAGACCTCCTGTTGCAAATGTAAATCAAGTTATAATAGTTTTTGCAGCAAAAAGTCCAGATCCAAATTTATGGTTATTAGATAGATTTTTACTTCTAGCAGAATCTAAAGATTTAGATATAGTTATTTGCTTCAATAAAATAGATTTAATATCAAAAGAAGAATTAAATTTTCTAAATGGTATTTACTTGAATGCAGGATATAAAGTTATTAATACAAGTTGTATTTTAGGAGTCGGAGTTGATGAATTAAGATATACATTAGTAGATAAGATAACAGTTTTTGCAGGACCTTCAGGAGTTGGAAAATCAACCCTACTTAATAGTATACAGCCTGATTTGCAGTTAAAAACAGGGGAAGTTAGCCATAAGACTAATAGGGGCAGACATACTACTAGAAGAGCAGAGTTATTAGAGTTAGACGTAGGAGGTTGGGTGGTTGATACTCCTGGCTTTAGCTCATTAAATATTGATTTTATGAAAGAAGAAGATTTAGGTTTATATTTTAGAGAAATTAATGAGTTTAGTGGAGATTGTAGGTTTGTGGGCTGTAGGCATTATAAAGAACCTGATTGCTCTGTTAAGAAAGCGGTTGAAGAAAATAAGATTAGTAAGACTAGATATGATAATTATCTGATGTTTTTGGAGGAACTTAGGAAAAATAGGAGGTATTAGATATGGTTAAAATAGCACCATCAATTTTGTCAGCAGATTTCAGTAGATTAGGTCAAGAAATAAAGAAGGCAGAAGAGGGCGGAGCTGATTTAATACACCTAGATGTTATGGATGGGAGATTTGTACCTAATATTACTATTGGACCACCAGTTATTAAATATTTAAGAAAAGTAACTAAGTTACCTTTTGATGTCCATTTGATGATTGAAGAACCTGAAAGGTATATAAAAGAATTTGTTGATTCTGGAGCAGATATTATTACTGTGCATCAAGAAGCAACAGTACATTTACACCGAACTATCCAGCAAATAAAAAGTTATGGCATAAAAGCTGGTGTTGCATTAAATCCTTCTACGCCTCTTTCTACTATCGAATATATAATTGAAGATATTGATATGGTATTAATAATGACTGTAAATCCAGGCTTTGGTGGTCAAAAATTTATAAGTAATATGGAAACGAAAATAAGAAAATTGAGAGATTTAATAAACGAAAAGAATTTAAATGTTGATATTGAAGTTGATGGCGGCATAAAGTTAGAAAATGCAGATAAAGCTGTTAAATGTGGAGCAAATATCTTAGTAGCAGGTTCTGCTGTGTTTAAATCAGATGATGTTGCTGAAACGATTAAAAAATTCAAACAAGTTATTACTTTACAATATTAAATATTATTGTTATAATAAAGGCGAAAACTAAATATACCACTAGGGGAGCCTTTTCGGCTGAGAGGAAACTTTAAGTTTCGACCCTTTAACCTGAACTAGGTAATTCTAGCGTAGGGAATGTGGTTAGCTTTAACATTACCTATGTGGTAATGTTTTATTTGTGTTGCAGTTAAGGCTTCCATTATTTGCTATGGAAGTCTTTTATTTTTTTATAATCCATAGGGAATTATATACCTTGTTAAATTGTGGATAATTTAAAATATTATTTCCGTTTATGGATACAGGCAAAATCTTCTTTTTGATTTATTTAAATCGAAGATTTTGTTCTAAAATTAAAAAAGATTAAAGGAGGCATTTTTATGGAAAGAAGTATGAAAATTAGAATGTTAACAGAAGGAGGAGTTATGGTAGCACTTGCTTCAATTTTAAGTATGCTCAAGGTATACGAAGCGCCTTTTGGTGGTTCTGTAACCGCAGGTAGTATGATACCAATAATTATATTTGCTTTAAGATGGGGCATAATGCCAGGATTATTTGTAGGTTTAGTTTATGGTGTTATTCAATCAATATTAGGTCTTTACTTTGTACATCCTATTCAATATTTATTAGATTATCCTATAGCTTTTGCACTTTTAGGTTTAGCTGGTATTTCAAAATCTTTGAGTAATAAAGTAAAAAACAGATATTTAAATCTTTTTATAGGAGTTTTTATAGCTATATTTGGTAGATTTGTATCACATTTATTGTCTGGGGTTATATTTTTTGCAGAGTATGCTCCAGAGGGTATGAATCCATGGCTATATTCAGCAATCTATAATGGAAGTTATTTAGGTATAGAATTGATTATATCACTAGTATTAGTACTATTATTAAATAAACCAATCCAAAGATTAAATAGTTAACTTGGGAGGAAATATGAAAGCCTTAATAGTTTCAAGTGGGAATATGGAAAATCTTAATATAATAAAAAGGTTATGTGAAGATGTTGATTTAGTTGTTTGTGCTGATGGGGGTGCGGATTTAG
Organism: Caloranaerobacter ferrireducens; assembly: GCF_001730685.1. NCBI lineage: Bacteria > Bacillati > Bacillota > Tissierellia > Tissierellales > Thermohalobacteraceae > Caloranaerobacter > Caloranaerobacter ferrireducens. The sequence goes on from NZ_MDJR01000003.1 coordinate 213,105, forward strand.
TAGTAAAAGCAGACTGCATACCAGGCATTGTTATTGGCGATTTAGATTCTATAGAAAAAAACACATTGAATAGGTTAAAGGGCTATAAAGTTAAATTTATAAAATTCCCTACTAAAAAAGATAAAACAGATACTGAATTAGCAATTGATTATGTAATTGGAGAAGGTTTTAATGAAATAGTATTGGTTGGAGTTACAGGCACAAGATTAGATCATACTTTAGCTAACATATTTTTGTTATATTCTTTACTACAAAAAGGGGTTAAAGCTACTATAATAGATGATCATAATGAAATACTTATAACAAAGGATGAATTAGTTCTTTATAAAGATGAGAAAAAATATGTTTCAATTATTCCATTTAAAGGAGATTTGTTAGGCGTTACATTAAAAGGATTTGAATATGAAGTAGAAAAAAAGAATATTAAATTTAGTTCAACACTTGGCATAAGCAATATTTTAATATCTGATACAGGAGTTATTAAAGTAGAAGATGGAGTATGTTTAGTTATAAAGTCTATAGATTAAAAGCAGTATGCGACCTTTGGTCGCATTTTTGTTATCCAAAATATGTAGTAACAATATTTATTGTAATGAATAAAATATATTATAGTAGCCTTTAGGGAGTGGTTAATATGAGAAAAATATTTCTTAAGAAAAATATAAAACAAATAATTGGTGTTTTGCTTGCTGTTGTAGGTTCAATAATTGTGATTCAAGTTGTACCTATATCAGTATGGATTTTCTTTTTGGGGGTTTTATTGATTTTGATCGGATGGGTATTTTATAGAATGTTATAGAGGTGGTGCATTTGAAAAAAATAAAGAGAACGTTAATAATGGTTTTATCAGTTATTTTAATTAGCTTGATTTTCTATATGTTACCGAGCTGGGTTATATTATCATTTATTGGAATCAGCCTAATATGGATAGGCTGGTATTTGTATAGTACTTAACTAAATTAAAAGGCTTCCAACATTTAGGAAGCCATTTAAACTATAAAGCTCTTTCAACTTTACCTGATCTTAAACATCTAGTACAAACTCTTATTCTTTTTGGAGTACCATTAACAATAGCTTTTACTCTTCTGATATTTGGTAACCAAGTTCTTTTATTATGACGGTTAGAGTGGCTTACTTTGAAACCTGATACTTTTCCTTTACCGCACACTTCGCAAACTCTTGACATAAAAACACCTCCTCAGTTCTAGTACTAAAAAGCCCCTATAAAAACATTACTATTTTAACATAACAAGGATTATTTTTGCAATAAAAAGATGCAAATATACTAAGTTTAAATAGAAAAGTCTTTTAATTAAGGATTAATATTTAAATTATTTATATATTTAATAAATTTATAAAGACTCTAATATATTAATATACTAGACAATAAAATCTTCCTCAATTTATTTAAATCGAAGATTTTGTTCTAATTCCTTTTGAGTTATAAAAGTCAAGTTGAATAAGGCAAAATAATAGGGTATTATATATATATAATAGTTCTAAAGGAGGATTATAATGCCAGGTAAATTAAGTAATAAGTTTGGTTCAATAAATATTGATGATAATGTGCTTGCTATAATAGCAGGTTTATCTGCTATGGAGTGTTATGGCTTAGTAGGTATGGCAAGTCGAAATGCAACCGAGGGTTTGGTAGAGTTATTAAGAAGAGAGCATTTGACAAAAGGTGTAAAAGTTCATACTGAGGATAATAGAATTATTATTGATTTGTATGTTATAGTACAATTTGGAACAAAGATTTCAGTAGTTGCAAACAACATAATAGAGAAAGTAAAATATAATATTGAGAGCTTGACAGGTTTGACTGTAGAAAAAGTTAATATTAATGTTCAAGGTGTCAGAGTACAAAAGTAGGTTAAGGAGGTACTAAGATTGAAAATTGAATACATAGATGGAGTTTTGCTAAAAAATATTTTTATAGGAGCAGCAAATACATTAGAAAAAAATAAACAAGTAGTAGATTCTCTTAACGTATTTCCTGTACCAGATGGAGATACTGGTACAAACATGTCATTAACGATGCAGTCAGCAATAAAGCAGGTAAAGAGCCTAAATAGTGAAAAAATCGAAGATATTGCCAAAGCTGCTTCAAATGGTTCTCTAATGGGAGCAAGAGGAAATTCAGGAGTAATTTTATCACAGTTATTTAGAGGTTTCGCTAAAGGCTTAAAAGGTGTTGAAAGAATTGATGTAGAAATACTAGCTAAAGCTTTTAAATCAGCTTCAGACACTGCTTATAAAGCTGTAATGAAACCGATAGAAGGTACAATATTGACAGTAGCGAGAGAATGTGCAGAAAAAGCTTTAGAAATAGCAAAAAAAGAGAAGGATATTATAAAGTTTCTAGAAGAAGTGATTAAACATGGTGAAATAACTTTGAAAAAAACACCTGAAATGTTACCTGTTTTGAAACAAGCGGGTGTAGTGGATGCTGGTGGAAAAGGATTATTATATATTTTACTAGGTGCTTTAGATGTTATAACGATCGGTGATAGTGCTTTACTTGAAGATGATATAGATATCGAAGTAGAGGATAGTATTAATGTTGAAAGATTTGATGAAGATATTAAATTTGGTTATTGCACAGAATTTATTATTAATAGTGAAAACATGGATGTAAATAAATTCAAACAAGAAGTTATGGAACTGGGAGATTCTTTACTTGTTGTAAGTAATGACGAAGTTACAAAAGTTCACATTCATACAAATAATCCAGGGATTGTTTTAGAAAAAGCACTTGCAATAGGTGAACTAACTAATATTAAGATTGATAATATGAGATATCAACATAAAAATAGAATAATAGAAGAAGAGAAAGCTGTAGATTTGAGTAGAAAAAAATATGGTTTTATAGCTGTAGCTATGGGCGAAGGGATAGCAAATGTTTTTAAAGATTTAAATGTTGATTTTATTATACATGGTGGGCAAACAATGAATCCAAGCACTGAAGACATATTAAAAGCAGTAAGAAGTGTAAATGCAGAAAACATAATAATATTACCAAATAATAGTAATATTATTCTAGCGGCTAAACAAGCTAAAGAATTAAGTGATGAAAATATAGAAGTATTACCAACTAAGAGTGTACCTCAAGGAATTTCAGCTCTCTTAAGTTTTGATGAAGATTTGGAACTTGAAGAGAATATTAACAATATGATAGAATCTATTAAATCAGTAAAGACAGGACAAGTTACTTTTGCTGTTAGGGATACAGTAATAAATGATATAGAAATTAAAAAGGATGATATTATAGGAATTGGTGAAGGCGAAATCAGATCAGTTGGAAATGATATTACTCAAGTTTCAATTAATTTATTAAAAGATATAGTTGATGAAAATAATGATTTAATTACGATATTCTACGGAGAGGATATTTCTGAAGAAGAAGCAGAAGCTTTAGCAGAAGTTATCGAAGATGAAATTGAAGATTGTGATGTAGAAGTTGTTTATGGTGGGCAACCATTGTATTATTATATTTTTTCAATAGAATAATTACAATAGCTAAGTTTTACTTAGCTATTGTTTTTTGTTATAATCCATTTAAGGATTTCAACAAAATCTTCTTTATAATTTATTTAAATCAAAGATTTTGTTCTAATTCATATAGAAAGTAAAATTAGAGGTGAAAAGATTGAATAGCCTTAATACACCTATACAATTTATAAAAGGAGTAGGTCCTAAAAGAGCAAAACTATTAAAAAGGATTAATATAGAAACAGTTAAGGATTTACTTTATTATTTTCCAAGAGCATATGAAGACAGGAGAAAAACGGATAAAATAATAAATGTAAGAAATGACGAAAAAGCGAATTTGAAAGTTATTGTTGTAGGCTCACCTTCAGTGAAAAAACCAAGAAAAGGTCTTTCAATTGTTAAAATACCTGTTAGAGATGAAACAGGATTAGCTTTTTTGGTATGGTTTAACCAGGAATATATTAAAAAGCAGTTTAAAATAGGAGAAGTATTAAAGGTAAATGGAAAAGTGAAAAAAGTATTTAATGAAATACAAATTCAGAATCCTGTGTTCGAGAGAGAAGATGAAAATGATAAAATAGGAAAAATCATTCCTATTTATCCACTTACTAAAAAGTTAAAAAATAGCGATATGGTTAAACTAGTTAAGAAAGTATTAGATGAGTATTTGAATTGTATTGAAGATATAATGCCAGAATATATTAAAAAGAAATATAATTTATGTTCAATTTATACAGCAATAAGTAATATACATTTTCCAAAGGATAGATATTCATATATTGAAGCTAAGAAAAGACTTGTATTTGAAGAGCTTTTTATTTTGCAGTTAGGGTTAAGACTTATAAGAAATAGATATGTAGAAAATGCACAAGGGATTAAATTTTCACAAGTGACAGAAATAAATAAATTAATAGATTCTTTACCATTTAAGCTAACTAATGCACAAAAAAAGGTTTATGAAGAAATATGTTTAGATATGGAATCAAACAGACCAATGAATAGATTAGTACAAGGAGATGTTGGTTCAGGCAAAACTATTATTGCAGTATTAGCAATGTTTAAAGCAGTTAAATCAGGTTATCAAGCAGTTATGATGGCACCTACAGAGATTTTAGCAACGCAGCATTATGAAAATGTGAGTAGTTTATTAGAACGGTTTGGTATTAAAGTCAGTTTATTAGTAGGAAGTATGTCTAATAAGAAAAAAAAGGAAATATTAGAGAAAATAAAGGAAGGAACAGTTGATATTGTAATTGGTACGCATGCACTAATACAAAAAACTGTAGAGTTTCATAAGTTAGGGCTTGCAATTACTGATGAACAACATAGATTTGGAGTTAGACAAAGGTCAGCTCTTTCACAAAAAGGATTAAATCCTGATGTTTTAGTTATGACAGCGACACCAATACCAAGAACATTGGCACTAATATTATATGGGGATCTAGATATTTCTATTATTGATGAATTGCCACCTGGAAGGAAAAAAGTGAAGACCTATGTGGTAAATGCAAGTATGAAAGGCAGAGTATATGATTTTATTAAAAAAGAAGTAAACAAAGGTAGACAGGTTTATATGGTCTGTCCTTTGATAGAAGAGTCTGATACGTTAGATTTACAATCAGCTATAAAATTATATGAAGAGCTAAAAGATAACATTTTTAAAGATTTTAGACTTGGATTGCTACATGGGAAATTATCAGCTACTGAAAAGGATGCTATAATGACAAAATTTAAGAATGGAGAGATTGATATACTTATTTCAACAACAGTTATAGAGGTAGGAGTAAATATTCCTAATGCTAATATTATGGTGATAGAAAATGCTGAGAGATTTGGACTTTCTCAGCTTCATCAACTTCGTGGTAGAGTTGGTAGAGGTGAGCATCAATCATATTGTATCCTTATAAATGAAAGTAAAAGTAAAATTTCTATTGAAAGAATGAAAATAATGGAGAAATCCAATAATGGATTTGAAATATCAGAAAAAGATCTTGAATTAAGAGGACCAGGTGAGTTTTTTGGGACAAGACAACATGGGTTGCCTGATTTAAAAATTGCGAATTTATTTACCGATATTAAAATGCTGAAATTAGCACAAAAAGAAGTTTTTGAGATTCTAGAAGAAGATCCGTTTTTAGATTTACCTAAACATTCAAGTTTGAAGCAAAAGATTTATGAAATATTTGAAGAGAAGTTAAATGATATTTCCCTAAATTAATAAAATAACCTATTAGAAAGATGCATTTAGCATCTTTTTTGTTTTAAGTTGTGTATAGGACTTAATAAATATTTTTATAATCCATAGAAAATTATATTCCTTTATTTATTTATGGATAAATTTGAATATAATTTTCGTTCATGGATTTCAATAAAATCTACCTTAATTTATTTTAATCTAAGATTTTATTCCTAAGTTAGATAATTTTGTTTGTAAAAAAAATATAATATGCTAAAATATTATTATTAGAAGTAAGGAGGAATAATTTTGCGTGTAATTACAGGAACTGCTAAGGGTCATAGATTAAAGGTTCCTAAAGGTTTAAGTGTTAGACCAACTACAGATAGAATAAAGGAATCACTTTTTAATATTTTAGGAAATAATTTAAAAGATTGTGTAGTATTAGATTTATTTGCAGGCTCTGGTAGTATAGGTATAGAATTTTTGAGTCGTGGTGCTAAAGAATGTTATTTTATAGATAATAGTATTATAAGTATAAAAACTATAAAAGAAAATTTGATCAAAACAAATTTAATAGATAAGAGTTATGTTTATAAAAATACTGCTGAAAAAGCTATAAAAAAATTAGGAGCTAGAGGAGTAAAATTTGACTATATTTTTATGGATCCACCATATGAAAAAGGTTTAGTAATTCCGACTTTAGAAATTATAGCAGCTGAGAATTTATTAGAAGAAGAAGGTATAATAATAATTGAGCATGAGAGTAGATTAGATTTATTAAGCGAAATTATCTCGTTTGTAAAAGTTAGAGAAAACAATTATGGAAGTACTAAAATAACTTTTTATGGGCTTAGGAGGTAAATTAATGATTGTCGTATATCCTGGAAGTTTTGATCCTGTAACGAATGGGCATTTAGACATTATTGAAAGATGTTCTAAAAAGTTTGAAAAAGTTATTGTTGCAGTTTTAAATAATCCATCCAAAAAACCAATGTTTACAGTTGAAGAAAGAGTTGAACTTTTGAGAGCGGTTACTAAGGAATATAAAAATGTAGAGATTGATAGTTTTTCTGGATTATTAGTTGAGTATGTTAGAAAAAGAAATATATCATTTATCATAAAGGGTTTAAGAGCTGTTTCAGATTTTGAATATGAACTGCAAATGGCAATGATGAACAGAACTCTTGATAATAATGTAGAGACTTTATTTCTTATGACTAATAGTAAGTATTCTTTTTTAAGTTCTAGTTTGGTAAAAGAGGTTGCAAAACTAAATGGTGATATTTCCAATATTGTACCCAAAGAAGTAGAAAAAGCAATACTAAATAAGATAAAGGGGGCTTAGAAAATGGATGTTATTAAATTATTAGACGAGCTTGAAGATATTATAGATGGAAGCTCATCAATTCCTTTTGCTGGAAAAGTTTTAGTTGATAAAGAGGAATTATTAGAAATTATTAGAGAAATAAGAATAAAATTGCCGGATGAAATTAAACAAGCAGAATGGATAAAAGAAGAGAGACAAAGAATTTTAGTAGAAGCTCAGAATGAAGCTGATACAATTATTGATGAGGCTAGATTACATATAGAAGAGATGATAGAAAAAGATGAAATAACTAAAAAGGCTCAAGAAAGAGCGGAAGAGATTATAAATAAGGCTAAATCAAACGCAAAAGAGATAAGAATAGGCGCAAGAGAATATGCAGATGAATTGTTAAAAAATGTACAGGATAATCTAAAATCTATAATAACTACACTTGAAAAAAACAGAGAAGAATTAAGAGGGCTTAAATAAAGGCTTCTTTAAAGAGAAGCCTTTATAGATTTTTAGTTGTTTTTTTATAATCCATAGGAAATTATAAACTATATTGAAATGTGGATAATTTTAAATATAATTTCCGTAATGGATTTCAACAAAATCTACCTCAATTTATTTAATCGAAGATTTTGTTCCTTTTGATAACTGAAAGGCTAGTAATTAATGATATTAGTATAATTATTGAAAGTATAGATATTTGCAATATAGTAGAAAATTTAAAAATATCGAACCATTTTTCAAAAGAAGCAGTATCAGTGTAAGCATACGAAGCATAAACAGGTGTGTCTATCGGTAATTTTATAAAAATACTGCTTATTAAAACAGTATAAATACTAGCAAAGATACCGTGAAGCAGTTTTGATAACAAATATACACTGATTTTTAAGTCTGTCTTAGATATGAAGCTTGAAGCTTGACTATGTATTGATATGCCACTCCATGCAATGATAAAATTAATTGTTACTAGTTTTACTAAAATAGGAACAGAAGAAATACTGGCAATATTCTTACATCCAACAGTCATTTCTATCAGTCCCGAAATAAAAGCTTTAATTAGTTCTTTATTAGAAATGAATGGTATAAAAGAAATTATGCTACTTAATAGATTAATAATACCAGTAATATTTAATATCTCAATAATAACCGAATATAAAATGATAAATCCACCTATGATTAACATAGTATTAAAAGATTCTTTTACAGCATCTCCTAATATTAATCCAATACCTCTATTATCTTTTTTTCTAGCTAAAATTAACTCGTCAAAAGCTGTTTTAATTAAATTTTTTTTATTGTTGTTTATTACTTTTGGTTTATCAAGTTTAATACCATAATATCTAAAAAATAAACCTACTGTAATTGCCCCTAAATAATGTGGGATTGCAATCAAAAGCCCTAAATTTGGCATTTTTAACATACCTACTGCTACAGCACCTATCATAAATAACGGTCCCGAAGTGCTAGCAAATGAAATAAGTCTTTGAGCTTCAATTCTTGTTAAAACTCCTTGAGTTCTAAGTTTTGTAGTTAATTTTACACCAACAGGATATCCTGAAGTAATACTCATTGCAAATGGAAAAGCTGCTTCTCCAGGAAGATTAAAAATTGGTTTCATGATTGGACTTAAAAGAGTTCCTATAAAATTTACGACTCCCAGTCCTATTAAAACTTCAGCACTTATGAAAAAAGGAAGTAATGAAGGTAAAACGATATAAAACCATGTATTTAGACCGTCTATTGCTGCGTTAATTGTATTTTTTGGAAATATAACTAACGAAAAAATTATAAAGATTGTTATTAAAGCTGGTAAAATAGTTAATAAATATTTAGATTTTTTAATTGTGATTAATGTTAAAAATAGGAATAAAATAAAAAGTATTTGTGTCATAAATGACCTCCTATAAATGTTATGGTATATATATATTTGTTATAATATATTAATATGATAGTAGCATTTTAATTGAGTGGGGTGAGAAATTTGGGAGAAAAAAAGAAAATTGGTTTAGCTTTAGGTTCGGGCGCTGCTAGAGGACTAGCTCATATAGGGGTATTAAAAGCTCTCGAAGAAAATAATATAGAAATAGATATAGTATCGGGAAGCAGTGCTGGAGCTCTGATTGGAGCAGTATACTGTTGTGGTGTAAAATCTAAAATGATTGAAAATATAGCATTAAATATAGATCGTAAGTTATGGGTTGATTTAACTGTTCCAAAACGAGGGTTTATTAAAGGAAAGAAAGTAGAAGAGTTAGTTAAATTATTAACTGGAAATCGAAATATAGAAGATTTAGATAAAAAATTATCTATAGTTGCTACTGATTTAAAGACTTCTAGTGAATATGTTTTTACGAAAGGTCCGATTTACAAAGCAGTTAGGGCAAGTATATCAATACCGGGCATATTTGAACCTGTAAGATATGAAAATATGATATTAGTAGATGGTGGTGTAATTGATAGAGTGCCAGCATCAGTTGTAAAAGATATGGGAGCAGATGTAGTAATAGCAGTTGATGTTGGTTTCAGTGGTGAACCTGGCAGAATTAATCATATTTTTGATGTTATATTACAGTCAATAGATGTTATGTCAAGGCAAATATCAACAGATAAGATAATAGCAGCTGATATACTAATTGAACCTGATGTTTCACATATAAAGCCTTCAAGATTTGATAAGGTTGAAGAGTGTGTAGCTAAGGGGTATGAAGCAACAATGGAAAAGATGGAAGAGATAAAAAGAATTATAGAAGGAAAATAGATGGAGATTATCCATCTATTTTTATAATCCATAGGAAATTATAGACCTTATTGAATTATTGATAATTTAAATATAATTTCCGTTTATGGATTTCAACAAAATTTTCCTTAATTTATCTAAATCGAAGATTTTGTTATGTATGGGCTTATAAGATAGTCTAAATCAAATTTTTTACCGTTATAATTTGGTAGACCTAAGAAATAAATATCAGTTGCTCGTTTATCTATTTCAATAATTTTGTTTAAGTTATCGTCATTGATTTTTTTATAGTTAGCAAACTTTGTTATTATAGGGAATTTAGCTTTTTTTCTAGCTTTGTTAAGTAGAAATTTTCCTTTTTGATTAAAGCCCAGTACTCTAATATATAAATTATCTTGCAAATAAAGTTTAGAAAGAGTTTTTTTATCCAAGCCAATAATCATTTGCATAAGTAACCTTTGCAATCTTGTGTATGTATATCTTTTAGTTTTGATACAATCCAAGATATTTTTAACAGTTATGTTTTCTTTTATACAATTTAAAATTCTGTTTTCAAGCCCATTTTCAATATCAAATAGATCTATTAGACTTTCTTTATTAAATCTAGCTATATGGTATTGAATAATTTGTATATAATTTTCAATATTGTTGAAAGAACCATATTTGTTTAAAAATTTTTTTAAATGAGAATATGTAGCATTAGGAACAGCTGTTTTAATATTTTCTATTCCATTTGAGCTTCTAAAGATTTCATTACGAATTGCAGTGGCACTAGAAATTTTACCTGTCATGTTAATATCGTGATATTCTGCTTTTATTCTTTTTATAGTATAAGGTTTTATATTACTGTTTATTTTTTTTAAAGCTTTTAAGTATTCTATTGCTAAAATATTATTTGGACTTGAAATAATTTTGTTTATATTATTTGAGTTAATATTTTTTGATTTTAAGTAATCAGATACGGCTAAACTTCTTGCTTTCGGATAAGTGCATCCTGTTGATAGATATTTTTTTAGGAAATATTTAAATTCTTCTGTTTCATCTACAAGGATATTAGAAATTATGTCTAGTTCATTTAAATTGCCTACTTCACTTCCAAAGCATAAACAGTCTACAATGCCTAAACCATCCAAGATTTTAATTGAGCCGTAAGCGAAAAATTCTGCACTTTGTGAAGAATATATAGTAGGAAGTTCTATTACTAAGTCTATACCTGAATCAATTGCCATTTTAGCTCTAGTCCACTTATCTACTAAAGCAGGTTCTCCTCTTTGTACAAAATTGCCACTCATTATACTTATTGAATAATCGCAACCTGTTATTTCTTTAGATTTTTTTAAATGATAAAGATGACCATTATGAAATGGATTGTATTCTGTTATTAATCCTAGTACTTTCATAACATCCTCCACTTAATAATTTAAAATTTAACTTTATTTTAATATTTTAATTGCTAATAAATTATATCATACTTATTTTTTGAAAAAAATAGATATAAAAAGATATAAAAGTTCGAATTAAGTCAATAATATTAAAAATATAGCGTATTTGGTTGATTTTTTTCTTTAATTATAATAATATGAATATTGGTACAAAATCATTTTTAGGAGGTATGTTATGAAGATACTAGTTATAAACTGTGGTAGTTCATCTTTAAAATATCAGTTAATTGATATGACTAATGAAGAGGTTTTAGCAAAAGGTTTAGCTGAAAGGATAGGAATTGACGGCTCAAGAGTAAAACACAGAACAATAGGTAAAGAAGAAGTTATTATTGAGAAGCCAATGTCAAATCACAAGGTAGCTTTGGAAATTGTACTAAATGCACTTACAGACTCTGAGCATGGTGCTATTAAATCAATGGAAGAGATAAGTGCTGTTGGTCACAGAGTAGTACATGGTGGAGAAAAGTTCTCTGGTTCTGTAGTTATTGATGATGAAGTACTAAAAGTTTTAAGAGAATGTGCAGATTTAGCACCATTACATAACCCACCTAACATTATGGGAATTGAGGCATGTCAAGAATTAATGCCTAATACTCCTATGGTAGGTGTGTTTGATACAGCATTCCACCAAACAATGCCAAAGTCTTCATACATCTATCCACTTCCATATGAGCTGTATGAAAAGTATGGAATAAGAAAATATGGATTCCATGGTACATCACATAAATACGTGTCAAACAGAGCTGCTGAAATTTTAGGAAAGGATATTAATGAATTAAATATCATAACATGCCACTTAGGTAATGGAGCAAGTTTAGCTGCTGTTAAAAAAGGTAAGTCAATTGATACAAGTATGGGCTTTACACCATTAGAAGGTCTTGCTATGGGTACAAGATGTGGAGATATTGACCCAGCAATAGTAACATTTTTAATGGAAAAAGAGAATATGTCAACTAGTGAAGTAAATAACTTACTAAATAAAAAATCAGGTGTTTTAGGTATATCAGGTGTAAGCAGTGACTTTAGAGACATAGAAGAAGCAGCTGCTAAAGGAAATGAAAGAGCACAATTAGCCTTAGATAAGTTTACAAGCAGAGTTAAAAAATATGTAGGAGCATATGCAGCTATAATGGGTGGAGTAGATGTAATTGTATTTACAGCTGGATTAGGAGAGAATTCACCAGAAACTAGAGAAGCTGTTTGTGAAGGATTAGAATTTATGGGTGTAGAAATAGATAAAGAGAAAAATAAAGTAAGAGGTAAAGAAACTATTATAAGTACTGAAAATTCTAAGGTTAAAGTATTAGTTGTACCTACTAACGAAGAACTTATGATAGCAAGAGAGACTAAAGCTTTAGTATAGGCAGGATTTACCTGCCTTTAACTTATATTAAAATACTGTAATATAGTTCTTGACAAATGAGGTTTACCTTTATATAATAAAATCTGGCAACATTCAAGAGGTGAACATAATGAAAGTAGATATTTCAAAACTTCTCGATGGAACTGTTGAAGTAATTAATTTTTGTAAGAATGTTGATATACCTAGTTTAACAGTAAAAGGTAGAGAGATTGAGTTATTAGCTCCTGTGAACATAGATGGTGGAATATACAGGGCTGACGAGGATTTATTTATAAATGCGACAATTACTTATACTTATAAGGAGAATTGTGCTAGATGTCTAGCAGAATTTAGTAATAAAGTAAGTACAGTTCTGTTGGGAAGACTTGTTGAACAAGATAATAATGTTTCAGAAGAGGAAATTGATGAAATTTTAGTTGTATACAAAGAGAGCATAGTGGATTTACAAGAGTTTATAAATTCTGCTATTTTGCTTTCTTTGCCTATGAAGGCGCTTTGTAATGAAGCTTGTAAAGGGCTATGCCCTAAATGTGGTCAAAATTTAAATTTACAAAAGTGTAATTGCGAAGATGACTTTATTGATCCTCGTTTTGCAAAATTAAAAGAATTATTGGACTGACTTAAGGAGGTGTTATTAATGGCAGTACCAAAGCGTAAAGTATCAAAAGCTAGAAGAGATAAAAGAAGAGCATCAAATTTTAAGGCGTATGCACCAAATTTAGTTGAGTGCCCACAATGCCATGAACCAAAGTTACCACACAGAGTTTGCGGTTCATGTGGATATTACAAAAATAAAGAAGTTATAGAGGTTGAATAATTAGGATAGTGATTTAAATCACTATCTTTTTTTTATAATCCATAGGAAATTATAATAAAATCTTATATTTAATAAAAAAATCAATGTTGATTTTATTGAAACTTTGTCTGGCATGCTTACATGCTAGAGTCATTATAAACCTTATTAAATTGTGGTTAATTTTAAATATAATTTCCGTTTATGGATATAGGCAAAATCTTACTTATAATTTATTTAAATCTAAGATTTTGTTCTAATCTTTTGGTTACAATTTGAATCTTAAAAATACATAATTTTTAGGATAAGGGCTCTTAAATTTGCATTTTTTGTTTACAAAAGTTAAATCTAAAAATATAGACGATAAAATACTTGATTTTTTTTATACTATAATATATACTAACTATTAGTAATAGGTACTAAATACAAGTAATAACTCGAGGTGAAAAGATGGCTAATAAAAGGCTACCTAAAAAAGAAAGACAGAAAAGATTAAAAGAAAAACTAAAAGAAGATCCTTTTTTGACAGATGAAGAATTAATGCAAATTTTTAATGTTAGTATTCAGACTATAAGATTAGACCGTCTTGAACTAGGTATACCTGAGTTAAGAGAAAGAATAAAAAATGTGGCTGAACTTAACTACTCTAAAGTTAGGGCAATCGGAGGAACTGAAATAGTAGGAGAGTTAGTAGATTTAAAATTAGGGAAAAGTGGAATTTCAATTTTAGAAACTAATAATGAGATGGCATTTAAAAAAACAAATATCATAAGAGGTCATCATATATTTGCACAAGCTGAGTCTCTTGCTATGGCTGTTATTGATGCAGATGTAGCACTAACAGGAGTTGCCAATATTAAGTACAAAAGTCCAGTTTATGCTGGACAAAAGCTTATTGCAAAAGCAGAAGTTGTAAGGATAAGAGGAAATAAATATTTTGTACATGTTTTTACATATGTTGGACAGGAACAAGTTTTTAGGGGTAAGTTTATTTTAGTATCGATAGAATAAGAAGGAGGGGGTAATATGAGAATAATAGTTGATGCAATGGGGGGAGATAAAGGTCCTGAAGTAACAGTAAAGGGTTGTGTAGATGCATTAAATGAAGTAGATGTTGAAATTGTATTAGTTGGTAAAGAGGAAATGATAAAAGAGCAATTAGCTAAACTGGAATATAACGGGAATAATATTAGCATTGTTAATGCGGATGATGTAATAACAAATGATGATAAACCAGTTATGGCAATAAGAAGAAAGAAAAATTCTTCAATGGTAGTTGGCTTGAAAATGGTGAAAGATAAAGAAGGAGATGCTTTTATTTCTGCAGGCAATACAGGTGCTTTGTTAACTGGAGGTTTGCTAGTTGTAGGACGAATCAAGGGTATAGAGAGAGCAGCATTAGCTCCTGTTTATCCAACTAAAAAAGGAATTTCTTTATTAATAGATGCTGGTGCGAATGCAGATTGTAAACCAAAATATCTACAGCAATTTGCTTTAATGGGAAGTATATACGCAGAGAAAGTTTTAAACAAGAAAAACCCGAAGGTTGGATTAGTTAATATTGGTGTAGAAGAAGGAAAAGGTAATGAGTTAACTAAGGAAGCTTTTGAGTTATTATCAAAATCATCACTAATAAATTTCTATGGTAATGTTGAAGCTAGAGATATTCCAGAAGGTTTAGTTGATATTCTAGTGTGTGATGGTTTTGTAGGGAATGTTATATTGAAACTAACAGAAGGGTTAGCATACTCTATTTTCTCAGCACTTAAGGAAGAGTTTTTAAGAAATCCTATAACTAAACTAGGAGCACTATTACTTAAACCAGGGCTTAGGAATTTTAAGAGTAAATTAGATTATACTGAGTATGGTGGAGCACCTCTATTAGGGGTCAAAGGTGGAGTAATCAAAGCTCATGGTAGTTCTGATGCAAAAGCTATTAAGAATGCAATTAAGCAAGCAAAAACTTTTGTAGAAAATGATGTTTTAAAGCTAATAGAGGAAAGCATATCTGATTTAGGAGGTAACAATGATTTTGAATAAGAGTAGGTCGGTTGGAATAATAGGTACAGGTAGTTTTATTCCAGAAAAGGTTTTAACAAACTATGATTTAGAAAAAATTGTGGATACAAGTGACGAATGGATTAAGACAAGAACAGGAATCGTTGAAAGAAGAATTTTGGATGATGATAAAGCGACTTCATATATGGCAACAATAGCTGCAGAAAGAGCAATAGACGATGCTGGGATTAAGAACGAAGATATTGATATGATAATTGTAAGTACAGTAACGCCTGACATGGCATTTCCTTCAACTGCATGTATAGTTCAGGATAAATTAGGATGTACTAATGCAGCTGCATTTGATTTAGAGGCAGCTTGTTCTGGATTTTTATATGCATTATCAATAGCTTATGCATATGTTAGTTCAGGGCTTTATACAAATGTTTTAGTTATTGGTGCAGAAACATTATCAAGAATTGTGGATTGGACTGATAGGAATACTTGTGTATTATTTGGAGACGGAGCAGGTGCAGCTGTTGTAAGTACAGTGCCAGAAGGTATGGGTTTTTTGGGTATTAAATTAGGCGCAGACGGTAGTGGTGGAAAGTATCTTACACAACCTGCAGGAGGTTCTAGATATCCTGCAACACACGATACAGTAGAGAAACGACTTCATTACATCAAAATGGAAGGGAATGAAGTATTTAAGTTTGCTGTTAGAGCTATGGAAGAAGCGGCAAAAAAGGTCATTGAAATGAGTGGTCTCAAGCTAGAAGATATAGATTATCTTATTCCACATCAAGCCAATATCAGAATTATTGAATCGGCAAGAAAAAGATTAAAGCTTGCTAAAGATAAAGTATATGTTAATTTAAACAAATATGGGAATATGTCATCGGCTTCAATCCCTGTTGCATTAGATGAAGCAATTAAAGCTAATAAAATAAAAAATGGTGATAATATCTTACTAGTTGGTTTTGGTGGAGGATTAACTTGGGGTTCATGTATTATTAAATGGCATAAAAACCAGGAGGTGTAAAATGTTTCAAACTGTAATTTGTGATTTATTGAATATCAGATATCCAATTATACAAGGCGGTATGGCATGGGTTGCAACATCAGAGCTTGCTGCAGCTGTATCTAATGCAGGTGGATTGGGGATAATTGGATGCGGCAATGCACCTGTTGATGTAATAGAAGAGGAAATATTTAAGATAAAAAAAATGACATCAAAACCATTTGGTGTTAATGTTATGTTGTTGTCCCCTTATGTTAATGAAATTATGGAATTATTATATAGAGAAAAAGTTCCTGTAATAACAACAGGAGCAGGGAATCCTGGTAAATATGTAGGTAGATTTAAAGAGATTGGTACTAAAATACTACCTGTAGTTCCTTCAGTTGCTCTTGCCAAAAGAATGGAAAAAGTTGGCGCAGATGCGTTGATTGTTGAAGGTACTGAAGCGGGTGGTCATATTGGAGAACTTACTACAATGGCTTTAGTGCCTCAGGTTGTTGATGCAGTTAATATACCTGTAATAGCGGCTGGAGGTATTGCTGATGGTAGAGGTTTCGTCGCAGCACTAGCTTTAGGTGCAAAAGGAGTACAGATCGGTACAAGATTTGTTTGTACTAAAGAGTGTATAGCACATGAGAATTATAAAAAAATGATACTTAAAGCTGGAGATAGAGATGCAGTAGTAACAGGGAGAGTTACAGGTCATCCTGTGAGATCTATTAGGAATAAACTTACTAAAAAATTTATAAAGTTAGAAAAAGAAGGTGCAGATAAAGAGATAATTGAAAAGTTAGGGGTAGGGACGTTAAGAAATGCTGTTCTAAATGGAGATATTGAGAACGGCTCTGTAATGGCAGGGCAGATTAGTGGATTAATTAAAGAGATTAAAACTTGTAAAGAAGTTATAGAAGATATAATTGCTGAGGCTAAAAAGGTTAAAGAGAGTTTATAGGAGTGATAAAATGAGCAGAATAGCATTCATTTTTCCAGGGCAAGGAGCTCAATATGTTGGAATGGGAAGCGATATTGTTAAAAATTATAAAGTTGCATCAGAAATATTTGATATAGCAAATGAAAGTTTAGGATTTGATTTGAAAAGGCTTTGTTTTGAAGGCCCTAGTGAAGAGTTAGTTAAAACTGAAAATACTCAACCGGCTATTTTAACTACTTCAATTGCTATATTAAAAGTAGTTGATGAATTAGGTTTAAAGGCTGAAATAACTGCTGGATTAAGTTTAGGAGAATATTCATCTTTAGTATATAGTGGTGCTTTTAATTTTGAAGAGGCAGTAAAACTTGTAAAGATAAGAGGTAAATTGATGCAGGAAACAGTGCCTTTTGGGGTAGGAACTATGGCTGCAATTATAGGTTTAGAAAGAGAGGTAGTTGAAGAAGTAGTTAAAGAATCAAGTAATGTAGGCATAGTTGAATGTGCAAATTATAATTGTCCTGGACAAATAGTGATTTCTGGAGAAATTAAAGCTGTTGAAAGAGCATGTGTTATTGCTAAAGAAAAAGGAGCTAAGAAGGCTTTGAAGTTATCAGTAAGCGCTCCTTTCCATTCAAGTTTATTGAAAACAGCGGGAGATAGACTAAGTGATGAACTAAAAAAAGTTTCAATAGGAAAGATGGAAACAAAAGTTGTTTCAAATGTAACAGCAAATATTATTGAAAATGAAAATGAAATTAAAGAACTTTTATCAAAGCAGGTGTTTATGCCTGTTTTGTGGCAAGATAGTATTGAGTTTATGATAAAATATGGAATCGATACATTTGTAGAAATAGGTCCAGGTAAGTCATTAAGTAGCTTTGTAAAGAAAACAGCAAAGAAATTAGGTATAAAGGTTACAACAATTAATGTTGAGAATATAGATACACTATCAAAATTAAATGAATTCTTAAGTTAAGGAGCTGAGCTTATGAATCTAACTGGGAAGATAGCACTTGTAACAGGAGGTTCAAGAGGAATTGGTAAGGCTATAGCACTTAAATTAGCTTCTTTAGGAGCTAATATAGTTGTTAATTACACAAAGAGTGATACTAAAGCTAAGGAAGTAATAAAATTAGCAGAGGAAATGGGAGTTAAAGCTATAGCAATAAGGGCAGATGTATCAAATAAAGATGACGTAGAAAACTTTATAAATAAAGTTTTAGATGAATTTGGTAGGATTGATATTTTAGTAAATAATGCTGGAATAGCTAGAGATAATTTGTTAATGAGAATGAAAGAAGAAGAATGGGATGATGTAATTAATATTAATTTAAAAGGAACATTTAATGTTACTAAGGCAGCTATTAGAACTATGATGAAACAAAAAGGTGGTAGTATCATAAATGTAGCTTCAGTAATAGGTATCACAGGTAATCAAGGACAATGTAATTATGCTGCTTCTAAAGCTGGAATAATAGGATTTACTAAGTCAATTGCTAAAGAGGTGGCTAAGAAAAAAGTAAGAGTGAATGCAATAGCTCCAGGTTTTATAAAGACTGACATGACAGACAAATTACCAGATAAAGTGAAAGAAGAATACTTAAGCAAAATACCTTTGAATAGATTAGGAGAACCTGAGGATATAGCTAATGCAGTTGCGTTTTTAGCAAGTGACTTATCCTCTTATATAACAGGTCAAGTTTTAATTATAGATGGAGGATTATTAATATAAATTATTGTAATAATATTGAAGGGAGGTGTAAGCATGGTATTTGAAAAACTTAAAAAAATAATAGCTGAACAGTTAGAGGTTGAGGAAGATGAAATAAAAATGGAATCATCTTTTCAAGACGACCTTGATGCAGACTCTCTTGATGTCGTTGAACTTATTATGGCTATTGAAGATGAGTTTGAATTAGAAATACCAGATGAGGAAGCAGAAAAGATAAAAACTGTTAAAGATGCAGTTGAGTACATTCAGAATAATATGAAATAATTATGAAATATAATGGTCCCGATTTTTTCGGGACCTTAAAAATAGATTTTTATCAACAACTAGATATTTTAGGAGGTTAAACCATGATGAGAAGGGTGGTTATTACCGGTATAGGTATAATAAGTCCAATTGGAATTGGAATAGAAGAATTTTGGGGTGCTATTAAAGAAGGTAAAAATGGTGTTGATTATATAACAAGGTTTGATACTGAAGGTTACTCTACAAAAATAGCAGCAGAAGTAAAAGACTTTAAGCCTGAAGATTACATGGATAAAAAAGAATCAAAAAGAATGGATAGGTTTACTCAGTTTGCAGTCGCTGCAAGTAAATTAGCTGTAGAAGATGCTCAGTTAAATTTAAATTCAATAAATAAAGATAGATTTGGAGTTATAATAGGTTCAGGTGTTGGTGGATTAGCTACACTTGAAGAGCAGTATGAAAAATTGTTAAAAAAAGGTCCTAAACGAATAAGTCCTTTTTTTATACCTATGATGATTAGTAATATGGCAGCTGGGCAAATAGCTATTTTATTAGGTGCAAAAGGGCCAAATGAAACTGTTGTCTCTGCATGCGCTTCTTCGACAAATGCAATAGGTGATAGTTTTAAGATAATTCAACGAGGAGATGCTGATATAATTATTACAGGTGGTACTGAAGCTTCAATTACACCATTAGCTTTAGCTGGTTTTTCTTCTATGAAAGCTTTATCAACTAATAATGATAATCCTAAACAAGCTAGCAGACCATTTGATAAGAATAGAGATGGTTTTGTAATGGGAGAAGGTTCAGCAATTCTTATTTTAGAAGAATTGAATCATGCTTTAAATAGAGGAGCTAAAATATATGGAGAAATTGTAGGATATGGTATGACGTGTGATGCTTATCATATAACTGCACCAGCAGAAAATGGAGAAGGAGCAGCTAGAGCTATGAAACTAGCTTTAGATGATGCAGGTATAAAGCCAAATATGATAGATTATATAAATGCACATGGAACATCTACACCGTATAACGATAAGTTTGAGACTGCTGCTATAAAGAATGTATTTAAAGAATATGCTTATAAACTTAAAGTAAGTTCTACAAAATCTATGACAGGTCATCTGTTGGGAGCAGCAGGTGGATTAGAAGGAGCTGTGTGTGCTTTAACAGTGTTTACTGATTTTATTCCGCCGACAATTAACTATAATACTAAGGATGAAGAGTGTGATTTAGACTATGTACCTAATAAAGGGATAGAGCAAAAAGTAAATTATGCAATGTCGAATTCTCTAGGATTCGGTGGGCATAATGCTTCTATTATTATCAAAAAATATGTTTAGTCTGAAAGGTGTATTTGTTTACAAAGTAAATTATTTATGAAAATAACGTTCATGCGAGAGAAAAAATTAAATTTTTTCAAGCATTCACTTTTATTTATATATATAAAAAAGATAAGTTTGTTATAGTTTAAGGCTAGGTAAAAAAACCTAGCCTCAGACTGTAGACAAAATAAAACTATAATG